>JBLHZE010000146.1:0-5795 GCA_047631015.1 Actinomycetes bacterium | reverse complement strand
GACAAGGTGACGGTCTACGTTCCAATCTCGGCGGTTCAATCGGTAATCAACGCACTTAGTGAGGCGGGTGCTGGTCACATCGGGAACTACGAGAGATGTGCCTACCTCGTACCAGGTTTGGGCACGTTCGTCCCGAAGGCTGGCGCGGACCCCTACGTGGGTCGTGTGGGAGTGGCCGAGGAGGTTGAAGAGCATCGCGTAGAGATGGTTCTTCCTCGATCCAAACGGACTTCGGTCGTCGCTGCCCTGCGTGAGGCTCATCCCTACGAAGAGCCAGCCTTCGACATCACCGAGTTGGCTACGTCCGATTCGCCCTCCTCCGCGTCCTCAGCCGTCGGGATAGGTCGAGTTGGTCGGATGTGTGAGTCGATGACCTTGGGAGATTTCGCCGAAGTCGTGGCACGGGAACTGCCAACGACGCACCATGGTGTGCGTATTGCCGGAGATTCGGCTCAGCGAGTGCAAACAGTTGCGTTATGCGGCGGATCAGGTGACTCTCTGCTCAGCGCAGCGACGAGCGCAGGCGCTGACGTCTACGTAACCTCTGATCTCAAACATCATCGCGTCAGCGAGCACCTGGCAGACGGGGGTTGCGCCATCATTGATGTTGCCCATTTCGCGAGTGAATACCCGTGGTGTGAGCAAACGGCGGCGGCACTGTCGAAATGGCGCGCGGCGTCGGACGCTAACGTGTCCGTCACGGTCAGTTCGTTGGTGACGGATCCGTGGACTGCCCATCTCGCGTAGTTCTTGGATAGACGCCAAGACACCAAGACATTGCGGATCATTACGCCAGCTATCGCCGGCCCACGTACTAAGGAGCACACGTTGAAGGCTTCGCCGAATGAGCAGCAGGTCTTGCTTGACTTGCAAAAACTCGATACTCGTCTTGACCAGCTGGCTCATCGCGCCGCTAACCTTCCGGAGGTGGCTCGCTGCACCGAACTGAGAGATCGCCTGGCGGAGTTTCAGACCGACTCTGTGCAGGCACAGACGGAGCTATGGGATTTGGGCGAACAAGTAGCCAAGGCTGAACTTGAGGTCGCCGGAGTCCGAACCCGGGCGCGGAAAGACCAGAGCTTGTTGGATTCCGGAGCGATCACCTCGGGAAAACAGCTTGAGGATCTTCAACACGAGATCACCTCGCTCGCTCGCCGCCAGACGTCGTTAGAAGATGTTGAACTTGAGTTGATGGAACAGGCCGAGGCTGTTCAGGAGCGGGTCGATGACCTCAGCAATTCAGTTTCCCGCACCAAAGTAGAGCTCGCCGGTGTTGAGCAAGCCCGTGACGCCCTCCTGGCGGAAATCTCTGACGAGGTTGGCAGGATCGATCTACGCCGGATCAAGCTGATCGACGAGCTACCAGTTGATCTCATTGCGCTTTACCAGCGGCTGCGCGACAACCTTGGGGGTGTCGGCGCGGCACCGCTGGTTGGCAAACACTGTGAAGGGTGCAATATGCAACTAGCACCAACGGATCTCAGCGCGATTGCCGCTGCCGAACCAGATGATGTCGTTCGGTGCGAAGAATGCCGCCGGATCTTGGTTCGTAAGGTCGTCGCATGACGGCAGATTTCATCATCGAGGCCGATGGCGGATCGCGCGGAAACCCAGGCCCGGCCGCGTACGGAACGGTCGTGCGGAACGCGCTCACGCGTGCGGTCATTATTGAGGCCGCAGGCTATTTGGGCGAGACAACCAACAACGTCGCCGAGTACAGCGGCTTACTCACAGGGCTGCAACTGATCGCGGAATTGGATGCCTCCGCCCGGGTCGAGGCCCGCCTAGATTCGAAGCTTGTGGTTGAGCAGATGAGTGGCCGGTGGAAGATTAAGCACCCTGCGATGCGTGAGCTAGCAATTGCCGCTCGCGATGCATTCACCGCTGAGCAGGTCACGTACACCTGGGTACCGCGGGCTGAGAACACAGCCGCCGATGCGCTCGTCAACGAGTGTCTGGATGCGATTGCCAGCGGTCGCGACGGCGAGATCCTCCGCCGCTTGGCTAGTTAGCACCCAGTTCGCTCACCCGTTCGGGCGTAGGAAAGCCGATGGTTGTTGCTACCGCTGCTGTGGCGAGGTGTACTAGGGGAGTTCGCCAAAGTACCGGCGGGCGGGACGTGTCGTGAGGTCACCACACGCGAAAATCGACAGACGTGATCTGTCGGTCGCGATGGTCCGGCCGGAGCCGCGAACCGCTTAAGCTGCCGCGCCGCAGCGGCTGGTAGGGCCGCGAACACATGGCTAGGTGCGAGTTCGCTGCCCAATCAGCGACACGATCAGCTAGCCGAAACTCTGGCTAGGAACGCTCGGCTCATTGGGCCGGGTAGAACTCTTCAGAGATGTCTCGGATTGCCGGGGCGAGGCCGTATGAGTGCCGCGTCTAGGGAATCAGGGCGATTCACAGGTAGGTGGACGTGTTGCTATCGCAACCGGCTATCACCGAGCGAAGGGCCCCTTCCACTCGGGAGGGGTTTTTTGCGTGTCGGCTCGCGTGATTCTGAACAGTCCAACTGGAATAGATCTGAGAAAGTAGACGGCGTACGATTAGGGGCGGATGAGTCGGCCGGGTAATCGCGGCGACCTCTCGGGATCTCGAAAGAGATCTATCGAGTGAGTCGTCGAGGAAAGTCCGGACTCCACAGAGCAAGGTGGTGGGTAATGCCCACCCGGGGTGACCCGCGGGATAGTGCCACAGAAAATAGACCGCCTCGCGCTTGCGAGGTAAGGGTGAAACGGTGGTGTAAGAGACCACCAGCGTGCCGGGTAACCGGTGCGGCTAGGTAAACCCCACGTGGAGCAAGGTCAAGAGGTCGCCCTCTCGAGGGTGACTACGCAGGAGAGCTGCTCGCTCGTTGATCTGCGGGTAGACCGCATGAGGCTGTCGGTAACGGCAGTCCCAGATGGATGATTACCGATTTTGGCTGGGTAACCGGCTGGGATCTACAGGATCCGGCTTACAGGCTGGCTCATCCCCCACCAGCCCGCCCCGCAACGGTGATTAGCTGGCAATCGGTCGCGCGACGCTTCGATCCGACCTACTGCGATCACTGTCCCGTAGCGGAGATGTGCTCAGCTACGGCAGAGTCAGGATCTCTGAACCGGTTTCGGTCACCAGTAGCGTGTGCTCGAACTGGGCGGTGCGTTTTCGGTCGCGGGTGACGACGGTCCAGGTGTCATCCCAGATCTCATAGTCGATCGAGCCCAGGGTAAGCATCGGCTCGATCGTGAAGGTCATACCGGTCTCGATCGTGACGGCTAAGTTCGGGTCGTCGTAGTGAGGCACGATGAGGCCTGAGTGAAATGCCGTCCCGATGCCGTGGCCGGTGAAGTCACGAACGACGCCGTAGCTGAATCGCTTTGCGTATGACTCGATCACTCGTCCAACGACCGACAGCGCCCGACCAGGAGCGACTGCTTTGATTGCCCGCATGGTCGCTTCATGGGTGCGCTCAACAAGCAGACGAGATTCCTCGTCGACGTCCCCCGCTAGAAATGTAGCGTTCGTATCGCCATGCACTCCGCCGATATAGGCGGTGATGTCAATGTTGACGATGTCGCCGTCGGTAACGACGGTGGAGTCGGGGATCCCGTGACAGATGACCTCGTTCAGCGAGGAGCACAGGGCTTTGGGGAAGGGATCGTGACCAGACCCGGGATACCCCAACGTAGAAGGATAGGCCCCGTGATCGCAAAGAAAGTCGTGGCCAATGCGGTCCAATTCATCTGTTGTCACCCCAGGAGCCACCGCGCGGCCAACTTCAGCGAGTGCTTGCGCGCCCAACCGACCGGCAATTCGCATGAGCTCAATCGTGTCGGCATCCTTGATTTCGGAGCCGACAAAGGGCGTGACCCGACCGGTCTTGGCATATTCCGGGCGAGCAATAGAGGCGGGAACTGGTCGAGGCGGGCTAATTGTCCCCGGTTGTAACGGCATGAGACCGAGTGTAGATGCCAACATAGACCCAGGCGCTCACTCGTGCGTTCTTGATAGATTTGCTCTGGCGCTCCACAAGGGTCGCCAGAGCACTTAGGAGGAATCGTGGCTTGGTGGTACAACCTGCTCAGCGGTCAGGTCGAAGAGGGCGCGGGAGGACCAAACGCTGAACGCCTCGGTCCGTTCGAGACCGAGGCCGAGGCCAAGAATGCCCTGGAGCGTGCGCGCGAGCGCAACGAGAAGTGGGATAAGGAGAACGCAGCCTGGGATGGCGACAACGAGTAGGTTCGTGACCCGGTACGAGGACCACGCCCGGTGGAACCGACGCATGCTGACCGGGTCGCGGTGGGGTGGGGCTTGTCGTGGCCGTAGGGGGCCTTCTGGGAGAGTTCAGCCATGAGCGACGCGCAGAAGCCTCCGGCTAAGGACCCATTCGACCTTCCCGATGTCTCAGGTATGACGATCGGAGTGCTGGGCGGAACAGGCGAGCAGGGACGCGGCCTGGCGTACCGGTGGGCGCTTGCAGGCCAGCAGGTGGTGTTGGGCTCTCGCGATGAGAAGCGAGCGCACCGGGCGGCGACGGAACTAGGACATGGAGTTATCGGTACCGATAACGCAACATGCGCCGCTCAGTCCGACATCGTTGTGGCTGCTGTCCCGTGGAGCGGGCAAGCAGATCTCTTGACCTCTTTGCAGGCTGAGCTCGCCGGTAAGATCCTCGTTGACTGTGTGAACCCTCTCGGATTCGACAAACAGGGAGCGTTTCCCCTCCACGTTGAGGAGGGGAGTGCTGCTCAGCAGGCTGCGGCGATTTTGCCTGAGTCGATTGTCGTTGCAGCTTTCCACCACATCAGCGCCGTATTGCTGTTGGACCCAGCCGTCACCGGGTTAGATACCGACGTCCTCGTGCTCGGTGACGTCCGGGATGCTACGGACTTAGTCCAGGCCCTCGCGTACCGGCTACCAGGGGTGCGCGGAATCTTCGCAGGGCGGCTACGGAATGCACACCAAGTTGAGGCAATGACCGCAAATCTGATCTCAATTAATCGGCGCTACAAGGCCCACGCGGGAGTCCGGGTCACTGATCTATAGACGCGCGCCTCGGTCATACCGGCCGACAACGTCGTGTCGGCTACTTCCACGTCTTATTAAAGAAAACGGGCCCGTCTTTGGTCGCAAATTTCCCAGCGCGACTCGTACACCCGCCCAGAGTGTCTTAGTGGTACTCGTGTTCTGGCCCGGGGTACGTGCCACTGGATACCTCGTCGGCCCATTGCGTCACAGCGTTGGTTAAGACGCTGCGCATGTCGGCGTATTGCTTCACGAACTTTGGCGGCTTACCTGGAGTGAGTCCGGCCATGTCCTGCCAGACCAGCACCTGGGCATCCGTGGTTGCACCGGCGCCAATTCCGATCGTTGGGATCGCCAGAGAGCGGGTCACCATGTCAGCGAGATCCGCCGGTACCAGCTCCAGAACAACGGCAAACGCTCCGGCATTCTGTAGCGCTTTGGCATCTTGTAGGAGGGTCTGCCCAGCCTCGCCGCGACCCTGGACCCGATAGCCACCCATCGTGTTTACCGATTGAGGAGTCAGACCCAGGTGCGCCATCACAGGGACGCCGGCGGCAGTCAGGGCTTCAACCTGAGACAACACCCGCGCGCCACCTTCAATTTTGACCGCGTGTGCTCCGGCCTCCTTCATAAACCGCGCGGCGGTCTCGAGAGCCTGCGCGGGAGAAGATTGATAGGAGCCGAACGGAAGATCGGCCACGACCATTGCGCGCTGCGAACCACGAGTTACGGCGCGTACGAGGGGAATTAGCTCGTCGACGGTGACCGGAATGGTGGTGTCGTAGCCA
>JBLHZE010000145.1:0-5800 GCA_047631015.1 Actinomycetes bacterium | reverse complement strand
ACATGGTCCTCTCCAAGCTGGGTTCGACTCCAGGACCGGGACGCCTAACAGGTAGTCAAACTTGCACGGCCCCCGAGCTTAGGGAAGCGACGCCCGGACCCGATCGAGCATCTTCTCGGCGTCAGGGTGTCGGTAGTTCCGCCGTGCTCATGACATTCTGTGGGCACGGCCAACGTCGCAGATCTTTTCCACGTGACTGATTGTTCCGAGTACGGGCGCAGCCAGAAATAGCAGAATCGTGTCGGACTCCCATTGCAAGATCAAGGCACCCAAGACGATATACATCGATGAATGAATGACATTGACCCACGACCAGGGAGACCACCGGAATCACCACCGCACCGGGCCAGAAAGTCACCGCGCAAAACGTTCGGAAGATTAAGTGGCGGCCGTGCCGATCCGGGGAACACCGCGGCTTTCAATGCGCGAAATTCCGGGTCCCGCGGGACTGGGCTCAACCCAATGGGCCGGTCTTCAGGCTTCAGCTCTATCGCAAGAAGGCGTTGCCGCGGTCCCAGCGTGGTGGCAAGCCGGTGACGGGGACTCTGTTCAGCAACCCAGGCGGACCGGGTGCTTCTGGGTTCGTCACCTTGTTTCCGATGGAGTCGTTTCGCGAAAACTTTCACCTGGTGACTTGGGATCCCAGAGGGGTCGGAAAGAGCAGGCCACAGCTGCGCAATTGCCCAGATGCGCCCATGCTCCGTCTGACGCAGGCGCCAGTGCCCGCCCCGGCTATCGGGCCGTTCGAGTGGAGTCAGATCGCCGCGGCCCGGCGATCGATCTCTGCTCAGTCGAAGGCTTTGTGCTTCAACAACAGTTTTGCCCTGGCCTCCCAGCTGGGCACGAACAACGTGATTCGAGACCTGGAAGCTATGAGGGCGGCTGTAGGAGATCGCCAACTTAACTACTACGGATACAGCTATGGAACTCGGATCGGTCGGCTCTATGCCCAGATCTACCCGAACCGGGTCCGTGCCATGGTCTTGGACGGCGTCGTGGATCCGCAAGAGTCGATGGAGGACATGGCCACACTGGCTACGCGAGGTGGGAAGGCGGCCTTCAAATACATCCGTAGGGACATGACCGAGAAAGAATGGCAGGCCACTCGAAAGCTCAACTCGGCCTTGGCGAAGACTCAGATCTCGGACGGCGTAGATTCACTTAGTCGGTTTGATCTTTGGGCACTTATGCTCGGTGTAGCCCGGAACGAGCATTCACAACTCGAGTCGATCACCGGTATCTGTGCGATCGCAAAGGCGGCCGTGGGTGCTGATTGCGGAAACGGCGTGAGCGCGATGTCCCAGCGAAACCTGCGCAAGGTGATCAGGCAGGCGCGCAAACGGGTCGGCCCGTCGGATATGACCAGCCTGATTAACGCAGTTGACTTGGTGGGCCGTCCGGACGATAAGCGAATAGGGTCATACATCAGTGCATGGGCCAGAACTGATCGCCTGCGTGGCCAGGTTGCCGGGTTGAATGGGAACGCCTATGGGACTACTGCGCAGGGTCTACCACCTGCCGCTTCTCCAGTGCCATCTTTACCAAAGAAAACCAGGGTGAGCACGCCGCCTCTTCTGATCAACGGGAAAGGCGATCTCCTGACCCCATTCGCGGGCGCGAAGCAGACGCACAAGCGCTTGATCGGGTCCAGGCTGATCAGCGTCAATACGTCGTTTCATGGCATCTTCCTCGGCGATGAAGCGAGCAAGTGTGTGCGTAAGCCCATCCACAAGTACCTGAACCGAGCCAAACTGCCGAGGAAGGATCGAACCTGTCGCCGCCCTTGACCTTGGGGCTGAGTCAAAGGCGGCTCTCAGGGCTGGCGCGTCTTGATTTGGATGCCGACGCGGAAGACCCTCTGCGGAATGTGGATACATCTGGCTGCTCAATGGTCCGCCGCTGCTGATAGTTTTCAACTTATGGCCCTTAATAACGCAGAGAACCGGCAACTAGCGACGCTACTCATGTACGACGGCATGGGACTTCTCGATTTTGGTGGGCCTTATGAGGTATTGCATACAGCCAATCGGCTCTGTGAGCGTGCTGGCGAAAATCCACCATTCGAGATAGTCACTGCAAGCCCAACAGGTGACGCCGTAACCGCGGACGGAGGAGTAGTGGTCACGCCTCACTGCGCCGCGAAAGATGTTCGCAACGCAGCGTTAGTCATAGTTCCAGGGACAGTTGACCTTAAATCAGCGGGCTCAGACAAGCACTTGGCAGCCGCAGTTCAGCATCTGTCGAGTGCCGAAATCATGGCAAGCGTATGCACCGGCGCATTTTTACTGGGCGATGCGGGGCTCCTCACCGGCAGACCGTGGACCACTCACCAAGAGTCGATCCCGGCCTTGCGGGATCGACTCGCTGCCGCTGGCGAGACCGAATTCCATCCGCGAGCCGCAACGTCAGCTCGCGTGCTAGATGATGACACTGTAATCACCGCAGGTGGGTTTACCTGTGGGATGGACCTGACGTTGAATCTGGTTTCTCGGTTAGCTAGCGCCGACTTGGCAAAGCGCGTCGCCGAACACCTCGAATTTAGTTGGAGCGACTAAACCAACCAGGACTGTGGCCTGACTTATAATCGGACCGGCTCGTGTTTGATACCGGTCCCATACGCGAGCCCGTCTTGCGAGTGCGACTTCTGGACCGCGCGGCCTTGGCTTTGTGCTTACTGGTGCGTGAGCGTTCGCGACCAGACCCAAAAGAAGCGCCTGCGAGAACAGCGACAGTTGGGGTTCTCAGTAGCACCGTGGTATCACCCTCCAAGCTTTTCGTGAGTCGGGCGTTTGGCCCTCCAGATGGCTCGCCCAAGATGCCCCTCGTCGATAGAATGGCTAGTCTGTAGGCAACCGAGTTCCGTCTCTTGGAGGTTGCTATGGAAGTTGTTGTCGTCCCAACGAAGAAAGACGGCAGCGAGATCGTCGGTGGCGCCATCGCTGACCTTCTCACGCGCAATCCAGAGGCAGTCCTCGGTCTCGCGACCGGCAGTACACCACTCGGTGTCTACGACGATCTTGTCCGGCGCCACAACGATGAGGGGCTGAGTTTCGCGCGGGCAAAAGGCTTCGCTCTTGATGAATACGTGGGACTCCCGGCGGGGCACCCGGAGTCTTACCGAGCGGTGATCCAGCGAGAAATCGCAGATCGAGTCGACTTCGCCGCGGGTAGTGTTCACGGTCCCGACGGCTGGGCTGCGGATATCGCGGCAGCCTGCACGGACTACGAGGAAGCGATCGACGCGGCCGGTGGGATTGACCTTCAGATTCTCGGGGTCGGGACCGATGGTCACATCGGGTTCAACGAACCTATCTCGTCGTTGGCATCCCTGACTCGCATTAAGACGCTCACCGAGCAGACTCGCGAAGACAATGCTCGGTTCTTCGATGACGACTTGGCTCAGGTGCCAACCCACGTCTTGACTCAAGGCGTGGGAACAATCTTGAGAGCGCGTCATCTCGTTTTGCTTGCATGGGGCGAAAACAAGGCCGACGCTATCCAGGCCACGGTCGAAGGTCCGGTCACGTCGATGGTGCCTTCGACTGCACTCCAGTTACATCCGCATGCGACCGTGGTCGTGGACGAAGCGGCTGCATCGCTACTCGGCGACCGCGAGCACTACAAATGGACCTACGCCAATAAGCCCGCTTGGCAAGGCGTCTAGCCGCCAGGCAGACTGCCTCGACGACACCTGTCTGCGTGCGCGCTAGACCTGTGCGACCAGGAGTAATTGTCGCGTGTTTCGCGCGCCAGCGCATACGCACGCCTATCCCCTAGATGCAGGCCTGCTGCGCTGCGTGATTCCCTTTCCAAAGGGCGATACACCACCCACGGTGACGACCTGACTGACGTTGGGCACCGTCAGCCCTGCGCAGTCGTCCCGGCGCCGCGTCGGATTTGCCAGGCTACTGCCCCGTGGTCGAGTCAATCTTGTTCGCGGCGCGGAAGCAGCCGATCGTGTAAGGATATTCGATGGTGGCGCTGTAGTGGTAGGTATTCACGACGTCGCCATTGATCAATATCGGGCTGGTGCGTCCGTGGCATTTGTCAAGGTCTGCGTTGGTCGGCATCGCACCTGAGGCGTCGCGTTCCAGAACGATCGGGTATCCGTCTCCTGCCCAACCCACGAGAGTCGATACTCCGGGAGCCGACTGCTGGATGCACGTTGTGATGTTGTGGTAATGATAGGTATTCCCCTGTTGGGGGTGACCATCGCAGGAGTCTTGAACTTCGTGAGCCACCGCGTCCTTCCCCCCGGCGTCGACTCCGTTGAAGAGGAACACTCCGTTGAGCAAGACCCCGACAGGGCCATTGGGCACACAGTTCACAGACTTTGCTGGACTCGGGCTGGTGGGAACCTTGACCGTGGCGGCATTCTTAGCGATCTTGTTGGGATTGCGGTCGTACTCGTAGGCCTCCGATGAGGAAGAGATTGGAAAGACTCCCGTCACTGTGTCGACAGGCAGCCCGTTCGTCTTGATTGTGCGAGTGTCGCCGGAACTGCTGACGGTGAAGTTCGCGGAAGGCCATGTTTTTGCACCGTTCACGGCGATTTTTTTGCTGAGGTCCCACGTTGAACCGTTGATCCACGGTCCGTCTTTGAATGCACCAGGAGCATTTGGCTGGCCAGCTTGGCATACGAAGATCTTCCCCTTCGCGGCCTTGCTCGTTGAGGACTTGCCGTCACCCATAGGGATCTTTGTAATGTCTGTGGCAGGACCGACCCACGTGTTCACAATGTTCTCCGCCGAGTTCTCCGCCGACGGAGTCGCCGACGCCGCAGCGGATGGTTCCGTGTCCGGCTGGGCGGAGCTACAGGCAGTCAGTGCGAACGACGTGCAGATCCCAATAATAACTGCTGCATTCCGGACGCCGTGCCGACCGTTCGTGAGCTGCATCTGGCTACCTTCCGACTGGCGGCTGCAGGTATGTGAGCATTGAGCGTTCACACTCATTCACCATGATTTTTCCCGCATCCTCACATTAACGGAGGTGGCCGTACAAGCGCTACCGCTCGAGCGAATGGGTCACTTTGCCAAATCAGCGAGCATCGGCACCTCCAGCACAGCACGATGGACCTATGGAAACGCGTCGTGTGCGAGTCAGTTGCGAATTCGTGCAGCGCACCTCAGCGGATACGCCCATCATTATGCAGATCCGTCCTCTGCGTGAGCCACCAGTCGTTCTGGTTGAGGAAGACTGGACCACGAGTCCGCATGTCCCTACCCATGCCTACTCGGACCTCTATGGGAACCCATGCCTGCGCCTCACGTTGCCTGCTGGCCTATCGACTTTTTCATACTCTGCGATTGCTGAGGTTCCCGACGCGTACGAGCCTGTCGACGAGTCGGCGCCGCAACTGCCAGCTGACCAACTGCCCGATGAGGTCTTGATCTACACGCTACCGAGCCGGTTCTGCCTTCCCGAGATGGTGGCGAACGAGGCAATCGACAGATTCGCGGGATTACCTGCCGACTACCGGCGCGTACAACTCATTTTGGACCACGTGTGGCAGCATGTGAAATTTCAATATGGCAGCTCGACGTCACTGACCACCGCACACGATGTGAACATGTCGGGCTTTGGCGTTTGCCGTGACTTCGCGCATCTCGCGATCTCATTTTGCCGGGCACTCGACATCCCCGCGCGCTACGTGTTTGGGTATCTACCCGAGATCGACATGGATCCGGTAGCGAACCCCATGGACTTCGCCGCCTGGATCGAGGTCTGGCTTGGGGATCGGTGGTGGACCTTTGACCCTCGAAACAACGAACAACGCAAAGGCAGAATTTTGATCGGA
>JBLHZE010000144.1:0-5936 GCA_047631015.1 Actinomycetes bacterium | reverse complement strand
GGATCCGCGAACGCAGTCCGGTAGCCGTGCATTCGACCACGCACGTCATCTTCATCCATCACGAACAGTGGTGAACCATATTCGGTGACGAGGTCACGAACATCGCAGCCGCCGACCTGAATCGCCCCGGAAGCCTCGTCGCGGCTGGCGGTTACTGGCCAGATGTCCGGATCCAACGCCAAAGCGGCGTGGGTATCGGCGGGACGTGGTGGTGTGCCGGCGGGATGGCTCACGTCACCGTGGCGAGGACCGGCTGGATGTGCGCGCATGGTGAAGAAGGCTACCCCGACATCAATGCCTGTGCCTCGGCGGTTTCTGCGGACTGGACCTACATCCGGTCTGGAGCTGAGACACCCAACATGGATAGGCCATTAAACAAGGTTTGGCGCGTGGCCGCACACAGCCACAATCGGGCGATATGGGTACCTTCCAATGGCTCGTCGCCGCGCGGTAGAACTCGACACCCGTCGTAGAAGCGGTGGTAGGCCGCGCCAAGCTGTTCGAGGTACCGAGCGACCCGGTGTGGTTCGCGCAACTCTGCGGCTGTCGTAATGACGCGCGGGAACTCCGCCAGCACACGTAGCAGGTCCCCTTCCCGCTCGTCCACGAGCAAACGTGGGTCGAATGCGATGTCTCCATCACGCCAGTGGATCCCGAGCCCTTCGGCATTGCGCAGCACCGAGCTGATGCGAGCGTGGGCGTACTGCACGTAGTAGACCGGGTTGTCATTACTGCGCTTAACAAGAAGCCCCAGATCTAAGGTCAGTGGCGAATCAGCCGGGTAGCGAATGAGCGTGTAGCGAGCGGCATCAACACCAACCTCGTCAATCAAATCGGTGAGCGTGACGATCTCTCCTGCCCGCTTGGATAGCTTGACTTCCTGACCATCGCGCATGGTCTTAACGAGTTGACCGATCAGGATCTCGATCGATTCGGCCGGATCGTCGCCAGCACACGCGGCGACAGCCCGGAGCCGATTCACGTAGCCATGGTGATCGGCACCTAGCAGGTAGATGCATGGGTCAAATCCGCGGACACGCTTGTCGATGTAGTACGCGCAGTCCGACGCGAAGTAGGTCAGCGAACCATCCGCCTTCACGAGGACACGGTCCTTATCGTCATCGAAGTCCGTTGTACGCAGCCAGACAGCGCCATCGGCCTCGTACACGTGGCCCTGCTCCCGTAGCTGCTCCAACGCCCGGTCCACGCCGCCGCTGGTGTGTAAGTCGCGCTCGGAGCACCACATATCGAAGTGGGTCTGGAAACTGTCTAAGGTCGATTGCTGTTGGGCGAGTTGTAATGCGTACCCGGCCTCTCGGAAGCCGATCCGCTGATCCTCTTCGTCAACGATCTCAAGAATGCCCGGGTCAGTCTGGACGATCTGTTCTGCCAGGTCCCTGATGTAGCCGCCTTTGTAGCCGTCGTCTGGAATGGGCAGACCGAGAGCCGCCGCCCTGATCGAGGCCCCGAACAGCTGCATTTGATTGCCACGGTCGTTGACGTAGAACTCCCGATCCACGTTGGCTCCGGCTGCTACTAGGACTGCTGCGATCGCATCACCAACTGCAGCCCAGCGAGTGTGCCCAAGGTGCAGCGGTCCTGTTGGGTTCGCAGAGATGAACTCGATATTAATCCGCTTACCGTGCAAAGTTTGCCCCGTGCCATAGGCATCACCAGCTTCGACGACATGTGCCGCGACGACTCCCTGCGCCGCAGCATCGATCGTAATGTTCAGGAAGCCCGGCCCCGCTACTTCTGCCTGTGCGACGCCAGCGGTCGTCGTGAGTTTGCTTGCCAGAGATTCAGCGATAACTCTGGGGGCCATTTTTGCTTTTTTCGCCAACTGCATTGCCACATTGGTCGCATAGTCGCCATGTTCCGGGTTCTTGGAGCGATCAACCGTGATCGTGGTCGGGACGTCGTCGGCTTCGATTGGCAAGGTGTCATCGGCGGCGAGTTCCACCAGCGCCACTCGAATCGCCAGGGCTAACTCATCAGGGGTCACGAAACGACCTTACTCGCAGGGCCACACGGCCGGATGCCGCACAGGCGTGCACGCGATCGGCGCCTACACCCGAGACATACCCGGCCTCGTTGGGCCACAAATCGCGGAGCACCACGTTGCGCCACCACGAAACCTACGACGCTCACTGCGTCACGCCGTCGCCCTTAAGCCGGCGGCGACATTGCCACCATGTCCCCGATAGCCAACCAACATGCATCAGCGTCCCCGCTAGGCAACGATGGGCACATGGTGCCTCGCCTAGCCTCACCCCGTGGCGTGGACAAAGATGTCAGCGTGTCGCGCGGTTACTCAGTCCAGATAATTGCGGAAGGTGGTGGATGGGACATGATTCCCTCAACAGTTGCACCGGGTAGCGCCATGCCCGAGTCCCGCGGCCGTGTGCACTCAACGGACCTGCGGATCGCGAACGCGAATATGTCGCCCCTGCCCCTCCCCGCCATTGCGCGGCCGCTGGTTAGGTCCGTCCGTCAAAGTGAGCGGAACAGTTGAGCGCCACCGCGACGTCCCCCGACGTCAAACCCGCTGACGCTGCCGAAAAGCTGAGCGGGCAGACCCGCCTGGCGCTCGCCGGGCTCGTCATCGTCGCCTTCTCGATCGGGCTCGACTACGTCGGTGTCGGGATCCTCCTCGTCCCGATTGAGCGCAGCTTCGAACTGTCTGACTCCACAGCGCAGTGGGTCATGAACATTTACGCGCTTACGTTCGCGATGCTGATTGTGCCGGGTGGGCGCCTGTGCGACATGTTCGGCCGCAAGAAGATGCTCATCATCGGCATCGTCTTGTTTATGGCCGCAGCGATCCTCAACGCGACAGCGGTCGAGTTGTGGTGGCTGCTCGGTTCGAGAGTTTTGCAAGGCATGGGCGCGGCGCTCATGTGGCCGGCATGCATGGGCATCTTCGCGGTCAGCGTGCCGGCGCGGCGACTGGGCGTGTTCATCGGTCTTCTTCTCACTGGGTGCGGGCTCGGCAACATTGTTGGTCCGCTCGTCGGCGGCGCGTTTAGCGGAATTGCGCCGTGGGGATGGCGACTGTTCTTCGTATTTAATGCGGTCACCGCGCTCATCGGGCTCCTGATCGCGCTCTTCACGGTGCCACGCACCCCGGATGAAAGCAAAATCAAAGCCAAGATTGACTATTTGGGTTTTGCCGCGCTCTCGATCGGCGTGTTTGGGATTCTCTACGCGTTCGACATCGTGATTACTCTGAGCTGGTCGTCGCCGGCTGTGATCACGTCGCTCGTTGTCTCCGTGGTCGCGTTCACGGTTTTCCCCTTCATCGAGAGGCGTGTGACCGACCCGTTGGTAAACCCCGCCTTCTGGCACAACCGGCTGTTCGTGGTTTCCGTAGCGATGAACGGTCTCGTCGTCGTCGCGCCGTTCATCATGTTCGTTTACGTGCCCGTCTACACGCAGGTGGTTTACGGCTACTCATTCGCTCTTTCGGGGCTCGCACTTTTACCACTGATGATCTTTATGGCCGGACTGTCGCCGCTGGCGGGAATCATTTACGACAGGCTTGGCCCGCGACTCGTGATGCTCGCGGCGTACACGTCGGCGCTCAGCGGAAGTGTGCTCGTCGCTCTCTCGGCTGCCGGATGGGGCTACTGGGCTTCGATCGCGCCGGGCCTGGTCCTCATCGGGATCGCCTATGGCGTGGCGGTGGGCCCGGCGGGCACGATGGCGCTCGCCGCGGTCGATCCAAAGGATGCAAGTCTGGCCGGCGGGCTTGGTTTCGCCTTCCACCTGGCACTAGGCGCCATCGCGATTTCTATCGGAACGCTCATCTTGTCCACGACGCTTATGCACGTGGTGGAGACCGACCTCGACAAGGTACAGGTCACGGTGAGCGAATCTGAGCTCCGTGACCTGACCGGCGCCGCGGCGGGCACAGTTCGGCGGGACGACGCGCTCGCCGAGATCCCTGCATCCGACCGTCCCGTGGTCCAGGGCGCGATCTTGTCGGGTACCGATCAGGGTTTTCGCAGTATGTTCTGGGTGAGTGGCGGATTCGCTCTCGTCGGGCTCTTCCTGGTCCTGTTGCTACCGCGTGGCAAGATCGAGACCGACGGAGTGGCGGCTTGCCCATGAACGCAGCTAGGGATTCCATCGCCGACTACGATCCGCCTGCCTTGTTGATCGAGACCTTCGGTTCCCACCACGATCTGGGAGCAGTAAGTAGGCTCGACAAAGACGCGGTGCGGGATCTTTTCGCTGCGACCGCGCAATTCATTGCCGTCAATGCAGACTCTGAAGCGGACCTGTCGCCGAGTCCGATCATCGAGGCGATGTGGACCGACTTCATTGTCTACACAGCTGCTTACCACGAGTTCTGTGACCAGCTCGGCGGCTACGTCGACCACCGGCTACGTCTGCCCGCATGGTCTGACAATTTCGACGGTCCCGAGTATGCCGCCGCCTACGCCGCTGTGACCGCCGTGTTCGGGAGTCCTGACAAGCGTTGGTGGCCCGCTCCTGGCGGAGGAGGAGTCCGATGAATCAAGTGTGGCACCACCGAAAGCCGCGACGCAGTGAGAGCGACCTCGACCATCTGCTCCTCGTCGATCACATGGCTGCTCTTGACTATCAGCCGGCTGCGGCCGTAGTTACCCACGTCGCGTCCGAGACTGGCCTCGACGAAGAAGACGCGGCGGCACTCTTGCTCGATGTGCGGCGTATGGCCGTGGCGCGTACTCTCAGCGACCGTCGCGTTGTGCCGAGCGCGATTGTCGATTCGGCGTGGCACGCTTGGATACTCGAGACTGCCGACTACCGGGCATTCGGCGAGACTCTCGGCGGCTATGAGCACCATGAGCCCCAGCCAATCGTCGCCAGTCACGACGAATACCTGGGCACTGTCGAACTGCTCGAACGCCTCTTCGGCCCGCTCGATACGCGCTTTTGGCCGCACATCTGACCCGACACCGTGGCTGCCCGAGGAGCTAAAAAACCCTGACAGGCCGCACGGCCACATTAGTAATTTTTTCGTCGGAGTTGCTTCCGAAAGGTGGCCCCTTTTGGCCTGAGACTGCGCAGACGCTGGGGGGTTGGTCAAGCAGGTAGGGGAGGAACCGGTGGCCTGCGTCGACGACCAGTAGGCAAATCCTGACGACACCACTTCACTGTTGACGAACGCTTTGAGTTCGTCAATGGAGGGGAGGAACCACACCACACCACCACCTGTGTAATTATTCGTCGCCCACGCTGCCGGGGCCTGCCCCGGGCTCGGGCAAGAATCAATGATCGCTACCGTGTTGGTAACCCCGTCACCCACCTCTTGGCCAGTGGCTCCAGGAATATCACTGGTGGAGCATGTGCCCGTGCCCCACGCCAATTCTGGGTCGTTGCCACTGCTGGAGGACCAGGTGGCTGGTGCAGCTTCCATGTACCGACTGCCGGTGCCAGCGGTCGGGTCGACGTAGAACACTCGCCCGCCGCCGGGACCGATATTCTTCGAGGTGTCGCCACTGGCGGCGGTCCATAGGACACACGTGTTCGCCGCACCGTCGCCAGTGGCACACGTTGTGCCTACCTGGAATGAGCGCGTCACTGGTGGTGCCGGGGCATACGTCGCATCCCCGGCCTGATCAGCAGTAATCGTGCACGTGCCGGGGGTCAGTAGCGTCACCTGGTTACCTGCCACGGTGCATACGGTGAGCGTTTCCGAGGTAAACGCCACCACTAGGCCTGATGTCGCGGCCGCAGAAACAGTCACGGGACTGTCTGATAGAGCCGCGTCGCTCGGGGCGGTGAAATTGATCGTCTGCGAGGTGGATGCACCTTTACTCACACCCATTCTCAATAGGGGCCGGGCGTCTGGCCCGTCATGACCAAAGCTGCGCTTCGGAGTTCCGATTTCAAACTTCGGCGGCCTGCCGCCGCGTGGTGTATTTACCCACCGAGCCCGGGTGGCC
>JBLHZE010000143.1:0-5947 GCA_047631015.1 Actinomycetes bacterium | reverse complement strand
CGCTCGACAGCACTCGGGACAACGGCCAGCGGGTTTTGGCTGCAGTCCAGGCCTATTTCTCGTTCGTCGACGATTCAGCGGCCGCATTCCGGCTCCTTTTCGAAACGGACCTCTTCAACGAAGAGCAGGTACGCGAACGGTTACAGCGAACCGATGATGAGTGCGCAGCACTCCTGCGCGAGGTGATCGCTGAAGATACCGGTTTGAACAGTGAGGAATCAACGATGCTTGCGTTTGGTTTGATGGGTATGGCCCAAATGTCCGCCCTGCGCTGGCTACGTGGAACCGAACCACGGGACCGAGACCGGGCAGCTGAGCTGATGTCGCGAATGGGCTGGCGAGGAATCTCCGGCTTCCCGCGTCATTCCGATAACCAGTAAGGTGGGAAACAATATGACTGAGACGAAGAAAGCCCCAGCTCGTAAGCCGCGCGTCGCTGCAGCGACGAAGACAACCGCGGAAAAATCCAAACAATCGCGGAGGTCCACGTTGGAAATCAAGGTTGGCGTTCAATACAGCCCACGAGAGATCACTATCGAGGTCCAACAGGATGCCGACGAGATCGAGACTGCGCTCAACGAGGCAACCAGTAACGGCGCAACGCTTATGCTGACCGACGTTAAGGGTCGCCGGGTGCTGCTACCGGCTGACAAGATCACCTACATCGAGATTGGCGAACCAGTCAAGGGCCGAGTCGGCTTCGGAGCCCGCTAGGCCCTCAGGTCCCGACGCGCCAGAACCGCCGTCCGCCTAGGCCTCCAGCCCGAGGGACTGCATCCGTGCAGTGTGGGCTTCCGTGAGGTCGGCGAACATTCGCGTGATCGCGGCCATGTCTGGGCCGATACCGCCCAATACGAGGTCGATGAGAGATTCGCGTTGAGACGCAACTCGCTGGGACTGCGCAACTGCCTCACCCATGAGTCGTCGCCCCCACAGGGCGAGACGCCCGGCAACCCTCGGGTCCTCCGCCACGCAGTACTGGACCGCGTCCACGACGAACTTGGAATGCCCGAGGTCGGAACACACCTCGTTGATGAGGTCACGCGTCTCTGGGTCCAGATGTACAGCCACGTCGCGGTAGAAGTCCATCGCGATGCCGTCACCCACGTAGGCCTTCACAAGGCCCTCAAGCCAGTCCGCAGGCGCCGTGGAGGCGTGAAATGCGTCGATCGGCTCGACAAATGGGGTCATCGCGACTTCAGGGTCAGCACCCATCTGCTCTAGGCGATCACGCAGCATCTTGAAGTGTTTGAATTCCGCCGTCGCCATCTCGGCGATCGCAGTACGGTTGTAGAAGTCTGGTGCCATGGCCCCGTCACTGGCTAGGCGTTCATATGCCTGTAGCTCGCCGTAGGCCATCGCGCCGAGTAGGTCGATGACGGCCTCCCGGTACGCCGGATCAGACCAGTCCAAAGTGGAATCTTGCGTCGTTGCCATTGGTGGAGCGTATCCAATAGCGCCCGGGGCGTACAGTAATGACTATCCGCTGGCCTAACGCAATACCGCCAGCGTGGGTCGCGAGCCGCATCGTCACGTATGGCTGATTGCTGCACTACGATCCGTAAGGTCCAATCAAGGCGCGCCACCGTGACGTTCACGCCGCGCATGAGAGAAACGGGTCGTTGTCGGCCCACGAATAATGGAGTCCGTCCTGACCACGTCAACATTCGCCGAACTCGGTGTCGATCAGAAGATTACTGATGCACTAGACGCAGCCGGTATCACCTCGCCCTTTCCCATCCAGTCCATGTGTGTCCCGCTTGCCCTCGATGGCCAAGACCTCATCGGTCAAGCTAAGACCGGAACCGGCAAAACGCTGGGCTTCGGTATCCCTCTACTGCAACTGCTGAACCCGGATCAAAGCAACCGGACCCCACACGCACTTGTCGTCGTTCCAACACGCGAGCTTTGCGTACAGGTAGCCAGGGACCTCGAGGTTGCCGGCAAAGTGCAGGGTGCCCGTGTCCTGGCGGTCTACGGAGGACGCTCATACGAGCCTCAGGTAAACGCACTGGCTAAGGGTGTTGACGTGGTCGTCGGTACCCCCGGACGCCTGATGGACTTAGCTCGACAGCGCAAGCTCATCCTCAGCGATATCCAAATTCTCGTGCTAGATGAGGCAGACGAGATGCTCGATATGGGATTTCTTCCCGACGTCGAAACCATCGTGTCAATGCTGCCAAGTAAGCGTCAGACATTGCTTTTCTCGGCAACGATGCCCGGACAAATTGTCAGCCTGGCACGCCGCTATATGACGAGCCCGACGCACATCCGGGCAAGCGATCCGACGGATGAGAACGTCACTGTCGACTCCATTGAGCAGCACGTCTGGCGAGCGCACTCGATGGATAAACCCGAGATCATCGCTCGAGTACTGCAGGCAGATGGCCGCGGACTCGCGATCGTCTTCTGCCGGACAAAGCGCAATGCTCAGAAGCTCACCGACGATCTTGCCGATCGCGGATTTGCCGTTGGTACCGTGCACGGCGACCTCGGACAGGGCGCCCGCGAACAAGCACTCAGAGCCTTCCGGAGTGGGAAGATTGATGTCCTGGTGGCAACGGACGTAGCCGCGCGAGGTATCGATGTTGACGGTGTCACGCACGTCTTCAACTACACCTGCCCGGAGGACGAGAAGACCTATCTTCACCGCATCGGCCGGACCGGCCGCGCCGGCAACTCCGGCGTTTCTGTGACCCTGGTCGACTGGGACGACGTGCCGCGGTGGGGGCTGATTAACAAGGCGCTCGGACTTGCATTCCCGGACCCGATCGAGACGTACTCGACCTCTCAGCACGTCTACACCGGACTCGGAATCCCCAAGGGGACGACCGGGCGCCTACCAAAGGCTTCGCGCACCCGTGCGGGCTTGGACGCCGAAACGATTGAAGATTTGGGCGAGACCGGAGCAGCCGCCGGGCGACGCAGTAGCGGACAAGGCGGGCGCGGTGGCTCATCGAATGGCCGAGGGTCGGATAGTCGGCGTTCCGGCTCATCCTCAGGTGGGAACAGCCGCAACGAGTCTGGTGGATCCCGTTCGAGTGACTCAGGGCCAGGTGGCTCCCGAACAGCTGACGCCGACAAGGCAACTAAGCCGAAGCGTAAGAGGAATCGCAACCGTAGCCGCACTCGTAGCGGGAAGCCGGTTTCGGGCAATCAAGCCGCCGACAACGCCGACGCCAAGGCGACTACATAGCCGCGACGTGGCTGCGAGCGCCTAATTGCGGTTGACGTCGCACCAGGCGTGTTGACCGCACGCCGGGCACGTCACCCAGGCGCGTGTGGTGACGACTGGCAAAAAAAACCCGGTCGTCATCATCTTTGCGAGGCGGACGTAGGAGACGATCGACCGCCCAGAGCACTTTGTGCACTCAAGGGCAAGAGAGCCGAAAGCTGGCGGCTGCTGGGCTCCGCTGAACAGAGCGCGCTTGCCTTGGACATCGTCGATCCGCGCATCGACGATGGGCGCTGGCTCCGCAGCTTTTGTCGTAGCGGGCTTAATTCGATCGAAACTTGGGGTGGTAGCGCTTTTGCGGGTCACACGACCACGTCCTTCATTAACTTCTCGGCAATCTCACGGTAGGCTTGCGCGCCCGGCGAGCGCCTCGCAGTAGCCAAAACAGAGCGACCAGCTGCGGGCGCTTCGGCGAATCTAATTGATTTTGCGATCGGGGGATCCAAAACAGGTAACTGATACCGATCTTTCACGTCAGCCAACACCGCTTTCGCTAGATTTGTCCGCGCATCGAACATCGTCGGAAGCACCCCACGGATACGCAAATCGCGATTGCACAGCCGCTGGACGTCGGTCACCGTATCCAGCAGTTGACGCACCCCACGATGAGACAGCGTCTCGCACTGCATGGGAATAAGCACCTCGTCGGCGGCAGTGAGCGCATTAATCGTAAGCACTCCCAGCGATGGCGAACAGTCAAGTACGACGATGTCGTAGTCGTCGGCGACATCAGCGATTGCCGAACGCAATGCGTACTCCCGACCCGTCTTCGTCAGCAGGTGAGCTTCGGTGCCCGCGAGGTCAATCGTGGAGGGTAGGAGGTCGGGGCCATCATCGGTCGACACGATCGCCATTCGAGCATCGACCCGGCCCAGTAGGACGTCATGAACAGAGAACTCAAGCTCTTCAGGATCAAATCCAAGCGAGAAGGTCAGGCATGACTGCGGATCTAGGTCGACGAGGAGGACTTTCCGCCCCATCTCGGCCCAGGCCGCGCCCAGCGATGCGACGGTCGTCGTCTTAGCGACGCCGCCTTTTTGGTTGGCAACTGCAATAGTCCGTGTCAAGGTTGGAATCCGAACGTGTGGGTTTCGAGCTAGATGAGCCTCTATTGTGCAGGAGTGAGCACGCCACCTTTCATCGACCTGCCGCATGGCGTTGAACCAATTGCTTTTTCTGGCGGTTATGGGCCGCTTGCGGGGCTCTGCTCCCGACCAGCCCAACCGACTCGCGGGACGATCTTGCTGGTTCCCGGGTTCACAGGCAGCAAGGAAGACTTTATCGCTTTGTTTCCGCTCCTCACCGATCTGGGCTACGTCGTAGCGAGTTACGACCATCGTGGGCAGTACCAGTCTGTCGGACCGACAGAGCTTGCTGAATACCAGCTTGAGGACTTCGTGGCAGATGCCGGTCGGGTCACGCGGGCGTTAGCCGCCCAATCAGACTCGGGTGTCCATCTCGTCGGTCACTCGTTTGGCGGCCTGGTCGCACGGGGGGCCGTTATCGACGCTTTAACGAGCAGTTCCAATGGCGCCGATACGCGCCTATTCGACTCGTTCACGCTGCTCGCGAGCGGCCCAGGCGCGGTGCCGCAAGAGCTGTCCGAGATGGCCCAGCAGTTGATTGATGCAATGGGGATCATGACTCTGAGAGAGATTTGGGACCATCAGGAAGCGATCGACCGGGCAGCCGGCTGGGAACCGCCAAGTGACGACGTATTGGCTTTTCTGAAGGGACGCTTCCTGGCGAACAACCCGATTGCCCTCGGAGCTAAAGCGAGGATTCTTATTGACGCACAGGATGTCGTTGGTGAGCTGGCTGCGGCCACTTCTCGTGTCAAACTCCCCACCTTGGTTGCCTACGGCGAATTAGATAACCGCTGGACGCCAGCTGAGCAGTGTGAGATGGCAGTTCGGCTCGGCGCGCGCCAGTTTCTATTCCCTGGCACAGGCCACTCACCCAACGCTGAGGTTCCTCACTGGTGTGCCGCGGCCCTGGAGGGATTTTTCGCCGATAGCGTTGAGGTCCCCGCCCGGCCTGTTGCGTTTGCTGACCTCCATCACGGGTACAACGACGGTATGGAACTACTGGCGCCGGTCGCAAGTACCCCGGAAGCCGTCGGTGACGCTCGTCGGATGCTCGCCCGTCAACTTGTTGCTTGGGGTCTAGAGAGCGCCGTTGATGACCTGCAACTGCTCGCCAGTGAACTCATTACCAACGCCATTCGTTATGGCAAGAATCCGGTCGCCGTCAGACTAATTACTCGGGCCGGCGTCCTGCGGCTAGAAGTGACGGACGGCAATATCCACAACCTACCCGTACCTCGCGTTGCCCAACACACCGATTCTCACGGGCGAGGTCTGCCACTGGTCGACGCCATCGCCACCGACTGGGGTGTAGCAATCGAGAATTCGGGAGCAAGCAAAACGGTGTGGGTTGAATTAGCGACAAGCCCTGCTGGCGATTAACGAGTCCGCTACGACCTAAACACCGGGCGACGTCGGCGCTTCGCCGGAAGCTGGCTGACTACCCTGTTCCGGTAATGGGGGCGGCCACACTGTTGAGAGCCCAAGGATTTTTTTTGCGTCGTTGAGTCCCGCAGAGGCAACGTGGACGTCGTACCGGGTAGCGACGATCTGGCTACGGGAAACGAAGTCGCGTTTACCGCCAGTAAGCATGTAGGAAACCAGCCCGAAAATGATTCCGAAACCG
>JBLHZE010000142.1:0-5948 GCA_047631015.1 Actinomycetes bacterium | reverse complement strand
CCGCGCGCGGCAGGTGCACTAGCGCAGGGTGGCTTCGTTTACTCGGGGTCCGGACGCGATCAAGAAATCGTTCGGGGTGCAATCGACATCGATAAGAAGCTCAAGAAGAAGAAGTCCCAGAAGCGATTCCCGACGTCGCTGCGAAAAGAACTTTATATGCATGAGTGGGGCCACGTTGTTGGACTCGATCACGTTGATTCGCGGAATGAGTTGATGTTCCCGAATCTCATGGGGAACCTGACGGACTACGGATCAGGCGACAAGGCAGGTCTGCGAATCCTTGGTGACGATGCAGGCTGCTCTTCGTCCTAGGAGCGGAGGAACAGGATCCCGATCCGCGATACGCGCCATGCTGTCGATTTCACGGTGTGATGAACGCTGCATTGGACGCGGGCTACTTCCGGCCGATGGCCTGTTCTAGTTCGAAAGCGAGGTGGAGGAGGTGTGCCTCTTGGCCTATATGTGCTGCGGCTTGCACCCCGATCGGCAGGCCATCACGAGATACGCCAAGTGGCAGCGATACGGATGGCGCGCCCGACACATTGTGGATTGCAGTGAAGTTGGCGTAGCGCAAGAGCCGCACGAGATGGGTATGTGGGTCGATACCAGGAGAGAGGTAGCCAATCTGGGGCGGCGGGCTGGCAAGGGTAGGAGACAGGACAACATCGAAGTCTCGATAGGTCTGTGCGTAGATCTTTGGGAATGCCCGTAGACGACGGATCGTCGTTGGCATCTTCACGGCTACCTTGCCGAACAGTGATGCGAGACCTTTGGTGAACGGTTCGAGCTGATCGGAGTCGAACTCTGGGCCGATGAGGAAACGGCCGCCACGGTCAATTGAGAACGCCAGCGCAGCCCAGTAGCGCAGGAAGTCGCGACCAAATTGCTCATCAAAGGGGAACGGGATCAGCTCCACGTGGTGTCCGAGGCGATCGCAGACGGCAGCAGTATCGGCAACGGCATGGCGCACATCAGGATCCAGCGGCATTCCACTCATAGGTTCCAAGATGACCCCGACGCGCAGTCGTTGATCGCTGGGGCCGGTGATATGCCCGATTGGCGGCAGAGAAGATGGAGCTTTTTCTATCTCGCTCAGGAACAGCGCCGTATCGCGCACCGATCGCGTGAGGACACCTTGGGCCACGATTGGCACGGGTGGCCGTCCCATATCGGCAGGTGCGATAAGGCGACCGCGAGAGGGCTTGAGGCCGACAAGTCCGCAGCATGATGCTGGGATACGGATTGATCCGCCGCCGTCATTGGCATGGGCAATCGGCACGACTCCGGCGGCGACCAGCGCAGCGGAGCCGCCCGAGGAGCCACCAGCAGAGTGATCAGGATTTCGTGGGTTACGAGTCGGACCGGTTCCCAGGGATTCACTGCTGGCGGTGAGACCGAACTCGGGTAGCGCCGACTTACCGACGATGCTGAGTCCAAGCACCTGCAGTTGTTTAGCGAACGGTGAGGTATCCGTTGCCGCCGTGTCGGGGGTAGCTGCTGAACCAAAGCGAGTCGGGCGACCTACAAGATCCTCGTTGTCTTTGAGGAACGTCGGAATGCCCGCGAGTGGGCCGGTCGTATGGCTCGGCTCCGGGATCCAGTCGACAACCGCGTTTAGTTGTCCGTCTGTCGCGTGAGCTCGAGCCAAGGCAGCGTCGCGCAGTTCGTCCGGATGGCGTTCCCCGCTCGCCATCGCAGCTAACAAGCCGACTGTATCGAGGTCGCCTAGTGCGTCATCGGCGAAAGCATCGACGGCAGGTGCAGTGACGGGATTAGGCACGTGTCTCCTGTCGGTTCTCTACCGCCGGTGAAGGGACACTATCGGTTCACGATAGCGAGCAGGCGGAGCAGTTCGAGGTACAGCCAGACGATGGATGCGGCTAGCGAAACTCCAAACGTCCAGTCGTAGTAGCGCGGAGCGCCCGACTTGATCGCTCGGTCGGCAGACCCGATATCAATAATGAGTGACCATGCGGCCAGGGCAACACCGAGGAGACACAGGATGATTCCGATCGTGCCAACTCCGTAGAAGCCCCACCCGTCGCCAGTCCCACTGAAAATGGCAGAGAAAGCGGAGGCGATAGCGATGAGGAAGTAGCCGATCAGTAAAGCAAAGAACAGCTTTCCGGCCTTACTTGCCTTTTTACCGAATGGTGTTTGGTACACCGCAAGAACAGCGGCGGTACCCGCGGCCGTACCTAGAACGGCCTGTGGAATCAGCGCGATGTTTCCACCGTATGCGACGGCAGCACTGGAGAATGCACCGACAACCAGACCGAGCATCGCGGAGTAGCCAAGGGCGAGCGCAGGCTTCACTGGAGCCTTGCGCATCATGATCACGCCGACGATCATCGCCGCGATGAGGATACCGAGATAAAGTATGAAGGAGCCGGAAAGGAATAGCCAGCCCGGCACCGCGGCAATCAGCACGACGGCTAGGCAGGCGGCTGTTTTCGACAGCACATCGGGCAACGCGAGGGCTTCGGTTGCAGTGGGGGCTTGTTTTGCTAAAGCATCGTTAACCTGTTTGAGCATGGCATTATTTGACGAGGCCAAAGCGACTCCTTGTTTTGGTAGAATTGACGATAAGTACCCAGGCTACGTTGCCAACTGCGGATGCCGCGACAAGTGGTGACAGAGTCCACTGAAATTCCGATAATTTTTGCTAAATTCGTATAAGAGCCGGGCGCACCAGCGTGCCAAAAAACGGATGGCTGACTTTGGATGAGCCGCTAGCTTGCTGCGCGTGCAGCCCCGCCGCGTCGAGGATCTGCGACGCCAATTAATTCGCCGCTCTGGTTGGCACCGACACAGTTGAGGCTTCCTAGTAGCCACGACCACGGACCGACGTCCTTGACGGTCGCGGTGGCGCTCACGTGGGTACGCACATTATCCGATATCCGGGACTCAACGATCACAACTCCATCGTTGATCGGGGCCAGCCGTGGGGTGGAAACCACATCGACTAGGTCGACATCGGCACTTTGCGCAGTACGCAGGGCGGCGAGTGTGCCGTGGGCGACGGCTGGCGGGATGACGAAGCCGCCGGGCGAGCCCATCGTGAACCTGAACTCACCGTTGCGCACACAGATGAGCATTTCCAGAATCGAGGCCAGCGGCAGTCCTGGACGTGGTGCCAGGCTGTCGGGTGCGCTCGGGTCCCCGGAAAGCAAGTAGGCCCCAAGCCCGTTGATGGGCAGACCGTCGGCCCACACCTGGCAGCCAAAGAGCCCGCCGAGGGTCTGAGTCGAGCATGCGACATTTCCATCGGAATCAGCTGCAGCCAGATGTGAGGTGTGGCTCGCATCTGA
This sequence comes from Actinomycetes bacterium, assembly GCA_047631015.1. Taxonomy (GTDB): domain Bacteria; phylum Actinomycetota; class Actinomycetes; order S36-B12; family UBA10799; genus UBA10799. The sequence goes on along the minus strand of JBLHZE010000142.1, from coordinate 2,637 downwards.
TTTTTCGACCCACGACATGTCGAGACCAGTCGACGCAGCTGCGCCACCGCTTTGCCTGGCGCTTAGCTTGGCAACTCGGGCCTCGATTCGCTTGGTGGAGATTAATGCGGTCGCCTCGCTGTTTGACATCTTGGGACCCCACTCGCTGATTCGGTCTTGCGCCGATAGACGAGCCGCATCGATGAAGAGTTGCCAGGACCTTGCCGATCTGCGGGCCTCGGGGGATCCGGGCAAAGTGGAGTCATCCGAATCGGCTGGAAAAGACGATGAGGAGTGAGCAGTCGCCGCCGTAGCGATCGTTGCTAGCGCCTCATACGAACAGTTTGGCGCCCCCGGGGCGATCAGGGTCACTCCCTCAATATCCATGGCAATGCAGTCGCGCCATTGAGGGTCGACTTGTTCAATGTCATCAAGAGATAGGACACCGCCATTTGCTTGGACGGCAGCAACTGCGGCCCGCGCATAATGGCCAGAAATGAATGACGCGGATCCCTCATCCCGTATCGAGCGCAAGGCTGCCGCCATGGCTGGCTGAACAAACAGTTCACCGGGCGAAACCTGCGCCCGCTGGTAGAGTTCAGGCACTCTCTCAGGCGCGACGTTATGTCCGGCTAGCCGGAACCAGTACACGTCGGTTGGTGAGAGCGCGACGCCATACTCGGCAAGGTTAATTGCCGGTACTAGAGTCTGCGCCAGGGTCATCGTTCCCAGATCGGCCAGCAGCTTTGCGTTCGCTGCCACGAGGGTGGGCGCCAGCACGTCGATTCCGCGAGCGCCTTGCCCGCGGCCATCCTGCAGTGCTTCGGGGGTCAGTTCCGCGCATACATTGCTGACACCATCAAGCCACCGACCCTCCGGGTATTTCTTCGAGCGGGTCAAAACAGTGTTGACGCCAAACAGTCCACTCATGGTGGGCTCCGCCACGGTCAGCGCCCAGGACATTGCTACGAGGGCATCGAAGGCGTTACCGCCTGAATTGAGCATCGTGATCCCCGCATCGGCAGCAGCGGGGTGTGCGCAGCTGACAACGGCTCGCGAGCTAGTCGCGGCATCTGTGGGACCCACGTCTGGGATCTCGGAAGTTGACGCCATATAACAACTCTTACCAGAGCATTAGCAGCTGATGATGGTATTTGTTGCAAGCTTCGTCCGCCGACAATTTTCGCTCAGCGGAGGCTGCGTTCGTCTGTAGTGCGGACTTACCCAATGAGACCGGTGACCAGTGCACCGCCCACCGAGACGCCTGGATCAGTGACGAAACTGTCGATAATTGGCCATCAATACCTCGATGCGGCGTGGCTGGAGACTCCGTGGCGCACAAGGCGGTGGGACATGACTAGCAATTGGGGGATTGCGCGCAATAGAGTGCCGACATGATTCGCTTCTTTGTGCGCACCTTCATCCTGTTGCTATCGGTCGCGATTGGGCTCGTGGCGGCGACGCTCGTGCTCGACGATTTTTCGATCACGTTTACGTCATTCATTTGGGTGGTCGTGATCTTTACCGTGGTGCAGGCAGTGCTTGAACCGTTCCTGGTCAAAGTCAGCCGCAAGAACGCGCCGGCCCTACTCGGTGGAATCGGGCTGGTCACTGCATTTGTGGCGCTCTTCATCACGAACATCATTGCCTCCGGCCTGAGTGTTAGCGGCGGGTCTACCTGGGTATTTGCGGCGCTGATCATCTGGCTCGTGACAATGATTGCGACACTTCTTCTGCCGTTCCTGCTGGTGAAGATGGGGATAGAATCAGCCCGTGGGCAGAGCGCCGGGACTCCGTAGCGAGTAGCGCCAACGTCGCTTTTCCACCAAGGAGATGCTGAAAAGGCTCGCCTTCAGCAATGTCACACCGGCCCGTCAGTCCGCTTTTTCTCTCTTCCGTCCTCCTCGATGGAACCAGCCTGCCTTGATTCATCTTTCCGTCTGGGCGCGCATCAGGTAGAAATCACGCGTACGTTGCCGGAAAGGAAAGTCAAGAACGCGCACGATTTTGCTAGACGAAGGAGTAATCAATGGGTCGCGTCTGGGCACTGGCGGGGGCGATATTCATCGTCCTGGTGATTTTCGTGTCTGCAGCGGGGTTCTTCGGAGAAGACACTCTGAAGTTCGCTGGAGTCATCGTTGGGGCCGGTGCTGTGGCGGCCTACTTGCCAGGAGGGGTCGCACTGTCCCGTGCGGTCTACCTATTTGTCGGTGCGATCGTTGGGGCAGTTGGCTTCGGGCTCGGAGCAATGGCATTCCCCGACACCGTATTCGGAGGTTTCCTGGGGGCTGTTTTCCCAGTCCTTGTCGCGGCTATCGTCACGATGTGGAGCCGCAAGCCGGAGGCATTCCTGACAATGCTGCTGGGCTCGGGTGCCTTAGGTGCCTACTATACGACGGCGTTTTACGCTGACCCACAATCGATCAACTACAGCCTGCCCATCGCGATTGGCGCAGTGGTAGCTCCCTTGGGACTCGGGTACCTAGCAGGAGCACTCATCCAGACGGTCCTTCCCTCAAAAACGGGACAAGCGGAGGCGGAGCTGACTCCTGATCCATCGCCGCCAAAGCCTCTCGAACCGGAGCCTCAAAACTTGCCTCTCGCAGACCTCTCCGCCGGTGCACAAGGAGGCACTCAATGAATGGCATCAAGAACCTA
>JBLHZE010000141.1:0-5960 GCA_047631015.1 Actinomycetes bacterium | reverse complement strand
GCGGTTCAGCGCGCTACCAAGCGCGAACCCATCAGTGAGCCCCATGAAACACAGGATGTAATCCACCATGGAGCTCTGAATTGGTGGGAACAGAAGCAGGAAACCAAAACCATCTTTCAGGCGAGATATTTCAGGAGACTAAAGTGGCTGCGAACTGCGACGTGTGCGGCAAAGGGCCAGGATTCGGCCACAAGATTTCACACTCTCATCGACGCACCAACCGTCGCTGGAATCCAAATATTCAGAAAGTCCGCACCATGGTGGGCGGATCACCTAAGCGACTTAACGTCTGCGCATCCTGCCTTAAGGCAGGGAAAGTAACCCGCGCCGTCTAACTCTCGCCACCCCGCGTGCTGGATAATGCCTGAGACCTTTGTTGCCAGGTATCCCGTCAGGCGTAGTGATCGAAACCGCGTAATTCAGGCCGGGCCTGCCCGTCAACGGTAATGACTGCGTCCCCATCCACCTGACTGACCGTTCCAATGACCGTGAAATCGCGCGGGATTACGGACTCCGTGGTGAAAGTTGCGACCAGCCCGTGATCGTCCCCCCCAGTGAGTACCCAAATCAGCGGATCCATCGTGAATGCCGATGCGGCATCACGGACCGGATCATCGATGCGTAGCTGAGCTGATTCGATATCGATCGCTACCCCAGATGCTGCAGCGATATGGCCGAGATCAGCCACTAGACCGTCACTGATATCCAGCATTGCGGTTGCACCTGCGCTGGCCGCAAGCTGTCCAGCGAGGTACGGCGGCTCCGGCGCGCGGTGTGCCGATATCACCTTGCGCGGCGCACTGAAACCGCGAGACAGGACAGTCAGGCCGGCCGCCGCCCAGCCGAGGCGTCCCGCAACTGCCACGACATCACCGGGTTTCGCGCCTCCATGTGTCACTGGATCCCGACCCTGCAGATCTCCTAAAGCAGTTGCCGACGCCACCACGATTGGACCCGATGACACGTCACCACCGACCACAGACGCGTTGGCGGACTCACATTCCGCAGCGATGCCGTCGGTGAGATCTAGTACCCACCCAACCTCAGTGTCGGGCGGCAACGCCAGACTCACGACAAGTGCCCGAGGGGCTGCACCCATCGCTGCAATATCGGCCAAGGTGCCTGCAGCGACTCGGCGGCCAATGTCGTGGGCCGACGACCAATTGAGCCGGAAGTGAACGTCTTGGACAAATATGTCTGTGCTCACAGCGCAGCGACCATCGGGAGTCGCGAGGACCGCTGCATCGTCGCCAATCCCGAGCACCGCATCAGCGGAGCCCAACCGTCGGGCAATGGCCTCGATCAACACATGTTCGCCGATCTCACTGATGTGCGCCCCACGCGCGAGTTCTGTCATGTGCGTACCTTCTCAGGACGCTCGGCGGGTTACTCTCATCGGTGTGCACGCGCGGGCGATCGTCGGAACAGGGCTAGCGGCTCTACTTCTCGTTTACGGTGCCGCTGGCTGCGCTGGTCAGGTCGCGGTCCCCGTACCCAGTCCAGAACCGCCTGACCCGGGTGCTCAGACATGTTCGAACCTCGAGAAGGCCCTCCCTAGTTCAGTGCTCAACCAAGTTCGTCGGCCCACCGAACCTGACTCAATCTTCACTTCGGCATGGGGAAACCCACCGATCACTTTACGGTGCGGTGTTACCACACCGTCAGCCCTGACACCCACGTCGTTACTAGCGACGATCAACGGTATCGACTGGCTGCCTGAACAGCGCTCCGCTGGCTACGTCTTCACGACGGTCGGACGAGCCGTCAATGTTGAGGTCGCCGTCCCGGATGCGTTCACACCCGAAACCGACGTCCTTGTCGACCTCGGGCGGTCAATCACCGCGCACGTCCCTGCGGACAACGCTTCGGGGTAGTCCGCTGCGGGATCCTGCGCCGTCGCGGCGCCACCGGGAGCAACCTTGTTGTGTAGAGGGAGCCGTAACCTCCGGATAACGAGACCTCAGCGCAACCCGGAACCGCGATCAATCGCGACCTCTAGGAGGTGGTCAATCAGCTGCGGGTACGTCATTCCTGACTCTTGCCACATTCGCGGAAACATTGAGATATTCGTAAATCCGGGCATAGTGTTTACCTCGTTAATGACGACGTCACCATCATGGTTCAAGAAGAAATCCACCCGCGAGAGGCCGTCGACTCCGAGCGCAGAAAAGGCCCGGATAGCTAGCTCCCCAAGTTCGCGGTGGCGATCCGTCGGCAGGTCCGCCGGGACCGTCAATGTCGCAGAGTCATCGAGGTACTTGGCATCGAAATCGTAGAACTCGTGGTCGCCAGATACAAGAATCTCGGCACATACGCTCGCTACCGGCGCATCGTGTCCCAGATTGGCCAAGACGCCGCATTCAATCTCGCGCGCGCCCTCGACCGACGCCTCAATCACCACTTTGCGGTCATGTTTCCGTGCATCTTCGACGGCAGCGCGCACATCGGACAGCTCGCTCACCTTCGCGATCCCGATACTCGATCCTGCCCGAGCCGGTTTCACGAAAACCGGGAACTGTAGCTGCGCAACTCGATTCAGGACATCGTCGCGCTCACGTACCCAATCGGCGTCGGTCACTGTCACAAACGAACCAACGGGTAGATCCGCAGCAGCCAACATGATTTTGGTCGTCTGCTTATCCATCGTCAGTGCGCTGGCAAGGACTCCCGAACCGACGTAGGCGATCCCTAAAAGTTCGAGCGCACCCTGGATCGTGCCATCTTCGCCAAAGGGGCCGTGGAGTACGGGGAAGACGACGTCAGCTGCAAGCTCAGACATATCGAGTTTGCTGTGCACCGCAGGACTTGTAGCCTCAACCGTTGGCAGACCCTTAGGTGTTCTGGCCCAATCGTCCGGATCAGACGAGACCCGATACCACACCCCATCTTGGTCGATACCAACTGCTAGGACGTCGTACTTATCCCGGTCCAGCGCACCCAGCACACTGGCAGCCGATAGGCACGAGATCGAATGCTCGCTACTCTGCCCACCAAAAATTACTGCCGCCGTAGTTCGCCGGGCCCCGGCATCTGCGGTGTTCATCATCTTGGCAAGCCTACGGCTGATTCCTAGTTCTCAGCCGCAGCAGAGCCCTGCTCGGCTTTCGGGTCGCGAGACATTAAGTTTCCAAGCATCTCGCTGGGAGACATCCCGTGCTCGACAACCTGCACGACCTGCTCAGTGATCGGCATCTCGACACCGTTGACGCGACCAAGCTCCAAGATGGCAGCGCAGCTCTTGACGCCTTCGCAGGTTTGTTTCGTGCGCTCGATCGTCTCATCAACAGTCAGCCCACGCCCCAGGTTCTCGCCGAAGGTCCGGTTGCGGGACAACGATGAGGTACATGTGGCTATCAGGTCTCCAATCCCGCCGAGTCCCAGGAACGTCATCGGATTAGCGCCCAGAGCAATCCCGAGACGTGTCATTTCCGCAAGCCCACGGGTGATGAGAGAGGCCTGCGCGTTCTCTCCGTACCCCAAGCCGTAGGCCATGCCGTTTGCAAGTGCAATCACGTTCTTAACCGAACCGCCTACCTCGGCGCCGATGACATCTTCGGTCCAGTAGGGCCGAAAATAGGCGGTCGTGATAGCCGAAGCGACGCGTTGGGCGTTCTCGGGATCAACGCAGGCAACCGTGGTGGCGGCCGGCTGACGCTGAATGACTTCGCGAGCCAGGTTCGGCCCGGAGATCGCCGCGACATGAGATGGCGGGATCTCGCCTACCTCGGCAATCACCTCAGTCATCCGCATCCCGGTCGTCGCCTCAATTCCCTTCATGAGCGTTACCACGATCGCGTCTGGCCCGATCCACTCTTTCCAGACAGACAAGTTCTCCCGCAGGGTTTGAGCGGGAATCGCCAAAATAATTATCTCTGCCCCGGTCAGCACCTCCTGCACATCAATTGTCGCCATCAGCGTCTCTGGCAGGTCTAGCCCAGGGTGGAACATCTCATTAATGTGAGTATTGTTGATCGATTCCATGACATGGGGCTCACGTGCCCACAGGGTGACGTCGTTGCCGGCATCGGTGGCAACCATTCCCATCGCCGTTCCAAACGATCCACTACCCATGACTGCTACTTGGGTCACTGCGTAACTCCTTCATACCGATGTCGGTGTTGATGTCGATCTGCTGATACTGCCGCTATTACTGTTCTGAGTCATCTTTGCGACCGTTTTCCTCCGCCTGCGCTTCCTTCCATGCCGTGAAGTTCAACCGTTCCGTGGGCGGTTCCTCGTCGCGCAGCTGGGCAAGCAAGTCTGTGATCGCGTCCACGATGCGGTCGGTGGCTCTCCTGAGCAACTCTTTGGTGACCTCCTCGCCACGTAAGTCATCAAGATCAACTGGCTCACCGACCATGGTGTACATCGTCTTTCGCGGGAGAAGTTTCAGTTCCTTGGTGTACGGACGCATGATCTCTTGCGGACCCCACTGGGCCATCGGAATCACCGGAGCTCCGGTTTTGAGCGACAGCATGGCCGCGCCAGATTTACCTGCCATTGGCCACAGGTCGGGGTCCCGAGTCACTGTGCCCTCGGGATAGATCACAACGCACTCCCCCGCTTGGACTGCGTCAATAGCCGCACTGATTGCCGAGGCTGGATTGTCGGAGGCGCGGTAGACCGGGATCTGCCCAGCGCCTTCAAGGATTTGGCCAATACCCAGCGTCTTGAAAAGAGTGTCTTTCGCAAGAAATCTCGGGGGGCGCCCCGCATCCCACAGGACATGAGAAACATTCATGGGATCGAACCACGATGTGTGATTCACGACGACGATGATGCCGTCATTCGGAGGATAGTCACGCTTCAGGATCTCCAAATTCCGGCGTTCCCGGCGAGTCCAGATCGTGAGGAAAGGCTCAAGCAGAACCACGACGAATCGATAGTAGGGGCCGAGGCGCTTCGCCCCGTGCCGCTTTCTACCCATTGCTGACCCTTCGACCGGTTCTATCCCGCGGTTGTTTGACAGATTATTCCGCCTTTTGCGTCTCGATGTCGATCCGAGTGCCCCAGCGTTACCCAAGACACCGCAGGGTGGCACCATCGCTGCGTGCTAATCATCACGCGCGACTGGATGGTAATCGTTCCAATTAAGCCACCCCAGATCGCCAAGAGTCGACTGGAGAGCACCAAACGTCGAGTAACAACCGCAGAGCTGGCCCGGGCATTCGCCAAAGATGTCGTAGCCGTGGCAACTCAGGTTGCCAGCGTCGTCGGAGTCGTAGCTGTGACCAGTGATTCGTCGCTCGCGCGCGAGCTCAGATCTTCAGGCGCGACCGTCCTAGCTGAGCCTGTACGGCTGACCGGGGACCTCAATGCCGTCTTGGAATTCGCGCAAGCCGAGGTGCTTGTCCAACACCCAAACTGTGGGATCGCAATCGTGACGGCGGATTTGGCGACGATCCAGCCTCAGTCGCTAGCCAACCTCTTGGACAGCGCGAGTCGTAGCAAAATTGGCTACGTGGCGGACCACCGCGGATCGGGAACATCGCTACTACTCAATCGCAGCGGCCACAGTGTCACGCCTGCTTTTGGGCTTGAGTCAGCCAGCGCGCATCGTGCGCGAGACTTCGGCGACTTGACCGAGTTTGCAGACGACTCACTGAGGCTCGACATCGACACACCTGATGATCTTGAGCGCGCAATCGCCGTTGGCCTGGGCCCTGCTGCCCGCCGCCTCGTTACCTAGGATTCCACCAAACACCGCGGGTCAGCTTTACCGCATCATGTATCAGTTATTGCGCGCACAAAAGGCGCTGGATGAGTCTGAACTCGTCCAGCGCCTTTTCTAATGTGACGGATTGCGCGGCTACTTCTTCTTGGCCGCAGCCTTCTTAGCTGGCGCCTTCTTAGCCGGCGCCTTCTTAGCCGGCGCCTTCTTAGCCGGCGCCTTCTTAGCCGGCGCCTTCTTAGCCGGCGCCTTCTTAGCCGGCGCCTTCTTAGCCGGCGCCTTCTTAGCC
>JBLHZE010000140.1:0-5966 GCA_047631015.1 Actinomycetes bacterium | reverse complement strand
AAAATATCCACGAAATTCACGTTTAACGTGAGTATCGCAGATGTCCGCGGACACTTAAAATGGTAGCGTGTTGAAAGATAGGGCACCATTGGAAGGATCTTCAGTTGACTCTGGGGTTTTTCGTCATGTTGTTGGCCATCTCACAAGTGGCGTTTGTGTTGTCACCACGTCGGTGGATGAAGAGCGCTTTGGTATGACGGCTAGTTCCGTGACCTCTTTATCCATGGATCCTCCCATGATGCTGGTCTGTGTCAATCAAGCTGCGCCAATGGCGATTCAAATTTCCGTATCAGGTTTTTTTGCCATCAATGTGCTCTCGGATCGTGGAACTCAATTGGCCACGCAATTTGCCACACCAAGCGAAGATAAATTTCGAGGTGTGATCACTTCAGTCGGAATTAATGGCGTGCCCATTCTTGAAGAGGCTCTAGCGCACTTGGAATGTGAGGTCATAGAAGAAGTAATTGGTGGCTCGCACATCATATTCTTGGGCCGTGTCATTCGTGCCCAAGCAGCGCAGCATGGCGAACCTCTCACATATTTCCGAGGAGAATTCGGGCGATTCCAGTTTTCGCAAAATGACGAGGTGTATCGGCTTATCCGCAACCTCGTAGTGCATCGCAATTATGAAGCTGACTCGACCCTGGACCCGTTAGAGCTCGCGGCGAATCTCAACGTTGATGAATCAGCGGTTTTTTATGCACTCACTCGATTGTTTGATGATGGCCTTGTTCAACGTGACTCGACTAGAGGGTATGTCGTTGTTCCTTTGGATGCAGCGCTGTGTGATGAGACGTTTGATGCGCGTGCCACGATTCAGGCGGGAGTCATTCAGGATGTACTAAAACATGTGGCTGCCGAGAAATTTTTGGGGCTGCAGAAATATCTATATGAAATGAAATGTGTTGTAATTGAGGACCAATTCACAGATTTTGAGGCATATTTAGAAGCTAACTATGGGTTTCATTTAGGAATTGTCAAACTTTCGGAAAATTCAGCTTTGGAGTCCGCGTTTAATGATTTGGGGCTCAAAGGAGTGATGGCGCGAAGTTTCGGAGCCACGACCAAAACCTCTGTTGAGTTTATTGATGTGCAAGAGCGCATACTTGAGGCATTGATGTATCGCGAGATCCCTCAAGCCATCGCCGAATTGCGAAGCTATTCAGCAATGGCGAAGGTGCGCTTACGCGAAGTCCTGGCGGATAGGGGGGGGCTTCTTTAACGTACGCCTGACTGGCGGGGCAAACGCATATTCAGATCAATTCTTAGCCATGCGAGTCACCCTTACTACTTGCAAACCGTCAGTCCTCGAGCCCGTCGGCTGATCGGCCGTCGATCTGATCGTTGAGCTCAGCGCCGTCTAGGCACATCGCCAAGACGGGTGCATCCATTGGTGGCTTGAGGGAGCAGTTGAGGGCTAGGTGTCTGTCTCGCTCTAGCACAACTTCGAGGCAGGAGGCACCACGCCGACACTGCCGATCCTGGCGCGAATCGCGCTTGCTTACCGCTCCACGGCGAGCGTTCAATTCGAGCCCAAGCACGTTGCTTAACCATCGGATTTATCAGCGATGGGGGTACACACGTGCATCCCGGTGGAAGCGCAAAGTGTTTAGAGTCTTTTACGAGTGCACCGGTAAATGTCCTCGTGTGTCATGAATCGTAATAGTTGACCATGTTTCATTGTCGAGGAGTGGACCTTTATTATGTGGCACTATTTCAAGCGCGAATTGCAGCCCGGATCGGATCCGATTGACTTTTCTGCCCGCAGTCGGCACGTTCCTCGAGTGACTGGACGAATTCAGCGTGGATGCGTACGCGAACAACGTCACCGGGACAATCACCGAGGGTCTTGCGTCCGCGTTTGCTCAACACTTCAACCGGGTATCCAGCCTCGGCTTCTTCAGTCCACGTCTGAACCCGGTCCTCGGTGACTGATTCCCGCTGATCCATTCCTCTTTCATGGTCTAATCGCAATAGGCATTTACGGTAGGTGTTCCGGCCCGATCACACTGACGTTCTCGCACGAACGAACACGAGGTAGACCCACAATGATGTCGAAGGAGCCATGAATGTGGGGGTGGGTGAGACAGCGCACTGAGTTGGAGGTGGTACCCAGGGTCGGACTGTCACCGTAGGTGTGGCTCTATCCGTAGCGGTCGCCCGCAACAGCGCTCATGAGATCAGCGACCTGCGGGGCGAGATCGGTGCTGAGTACGACATCCACGGCTACGACGTTTTCACTTAGATTAGTTCGACGCTTGGTGCCCGGAATGGGGACACTGTCATCGCTTTGGGCCAGCAGCCAGTCGATGGCCAGTCGACCGGAGGTGCAACCCAGGTCCTCGGCAATGGCTGCGAACTGGACGACGAGGTCCTTGTTGTGCTCAAAATTCTCGGCTGCAAAAAGCGGCATGTTGTGGCGATGGTCTCATTGGGGTGGCTGATCGAGATTGCTGATGCTGCCGTTCTGAGGCCGCGACCCAGCGGGCTATACGGCACGATTCTCATCCCCAATTGACGGGCAACCGTTAGGACTTTGGGCTCAATCACCCGCGACCATAGTGACCACTCGCTCTGCAGCGTTGCGATCGGATGCACGGCGTGCGCCCGGCGCAGTCGCAACCTAGCTCGTTGTCGATTGGGGCTGTTGTTTCGAGTGGGAGACCAGGTGGTTCCAGGCTTCGCCTGCGGCCTCAAAAACTCAAACTCGGCATGCAACGGAAGCAGTGGCAGCATCAACCTTGCAAGGTCAAATCCAGTGCACCAATCAAAATATGTTGTCCGGCAGAGTCCACAGCGATGGGGGTAATGGTGACGCAACCGATACGAACTACGGTGATGGCCAAGTTCGATCAGGAAATGATGGAACCCGAGACACTGCCGTTAGTGAGCCACAGCCCGGAAGTGGCCACGGCTTTTACTAGGAGTATCGAAGGTCAGCGGTAGTGGCATACCAGTCGAATTTTTGATCCGAAATATTTACGATTGTGCTTTGAGGGCGAGAGTATCCGAGGTAGGCGTCGTAACCATTCTCGGTCCCGATGCCGCTGTTCTTCGTTCCTCCCCACGGTGAAGATGGATCGATCCTGTGGTGATCGTTAATCCAAACGATACCGATGTCTAGGCGGTCGACCATGCGCAGCGCCCGGTTCGTATCCTGGCTCCAGATCGAGCCAGCCAGTCCGAACGAGGAGTCATTGGCTTTGGCAACAGCCTCGGCATCATTATGAAAAGTATCCAGCACTGTCACCGGCCCGAAGATTTCTTCGTTCCAGATGTCCATCGCCCTCGAGACGCCAGTAAGAACCGTGGGTTCGTAGAACCAGCCACGCGTCTGCCCTTCCGGCACTTGCCCGCCCACAGCCACATGCGCCCCCTGTTTGATCGCCCGGTCTACCGCGGCCGCGACCTTGTCTCGCTGGGTCGCCGAAATCAAAGGCCCGACCTGAGTCTCGATGTCGAAAGGGTCGCCGAGCCGTAGGCCGCGGATCCGGGCCGTGAAACGCTCAAGAAACTCCGCGGCGATATTGGCATGTACAAGAATCTTGGCGCCTTGCACGCAGGTTTGTCCAGTGGCAATAAATGATGCGAACATTGCCCCCGCTACCGCTTGGTCAAGGTTGCAATCATCGAGCATGATGACTGGCGCTTTGCCTCCCAGTTCGAGAGTCACGGGCACGAGGTTGCGCCCGGCCGATGCGGCCAACAGCCGACCTGTCTCGGTTCCGCCGGTGACGTCGAGCCGGTGAATACCGCGGTGTTCGACTAGCGCTTTACCGGTAGTGGATCCGAAGCCAGGTATGACGTTGACGACGCCCGTCGGGACACCGGCTTTCTCGAGGAGAGAAACTAATTGCAGCGGTGCGGCCGGGGCCAGTTCGGAGGGCTTGATCACGACCGAGTTGCCGGCAGAGAGGGCTGCGGACAACTTCTTCATGGTGATCAGAAGCGGGTGATTCCACGGCGTGATCAATGCAGCAACACCAAGCGGCCGTCTTCGGACAAGATTGATCAGGCCCGGACCGATGTTTGGGATCGTACCTTCACTGGTCTGAGCCAGAGCGGCGAAGTAGTCCAGCCATTCGGGCAGCCGAACGAGCTGAGCCCGCATCTCCCGCAACGGTCGACCCGTCTGCGAGGTCTCAAGTGCGGCAAGGTCGTCTAACGACTCACGAAGCAAAGCCGCGGCCCGGGATAGCACGAGGGCTCGCTCGCGGACCCCCATGGAGCTCCAGCGACCGTCCTTGAACGCCCGATTAGCTGCGTCGACCGCCGCATCGACGTCCGCTGCGGCCGCGTGCGCCACCTCGAAGATCTTATCCTGGGTGAACGGATTGTGGACCGCGAATGTGCCTTCGTTCGTGGCTGCAACCCGCCGGCCATCGATGTGAAGGAGCAGAGACTCAGTCATCCGCGTTGTCCCAAGAAAACAGCGCCTCCGCGTTGGCGTAGGAGAGAGCCTCCCGGGTGGTGGATGAAAGTGGCTCCGATCCAAGTTGGCCGTCGAGACAAGCTGTGCCCATGTCAAAGGGCGTATCCGAGCCGAAGACGATCCGGTCAGGCCCCACTTGGTCGATGAGGTGGCGCAGCCCGGTCGGATCGTGAGTCAATGTGTCATAGTGGAACCGACGCAGGTAATCTGAGGGATCCCCGCTGAACTGCGCTAGCTCAGGTCGCACTCGAGCGCCGTGGTCGAGGCGACCTATGGCTGTCGGCAGGTAGCCACCTCCGTGCACCAGCAGAATGCGAAGTTTGGGCAGTCGGTCAAGCGTGCCCGATAGAATTAGTCTCGTCGCGCACAGCGTGGTTTGCCACGGGTTTCCCAGCAGATTGGTCATATAGAAGTCATGCAGGACTGGATCGCTGCCTACGTAATAAGGGTGAATGATCAGGGGCACGTCCAACTCGGCGGCAGTCGACAAAACTGCTTCGCCAGCAGGGCCATCCAGCGGTTGCCCCTCTACGCTCGGCCCGATCTCCGCTCCTTTGAGCCCTAATTCGAGCACCGCCCGGCGCAACTCACGCACTGCGGCATCGACGTCTTGCATGGGCAGCGTGGCCACCGCGGAGAGCCGGCCTTGTCCGGCAGCAGCTGCCTGAGCGAGCGAGTCGTTGAGCTGGCCAGCTGCATCGATCGCCTCGGCCGCAGGAGCCCAATAGAAGAAAAACGTGGGCGGGACCGAGAGGACAGCATGCGTGATGCCGTTCTCAGTCATGTGACGCAGGCGAGCCCCGACGTCGTGGAAGTGTGGCTCGAGGGGGTACGCGAAGCCTTGCCGGTGGACCACCCACGACGCACCGTCGCGGACCTCAACAGTGGTGCCATCCGGCTGGTGATCCGAGCGAACCCGCGCCACCATGTCACTAGGGAGGAAGTGAGCGTGCGTGTCTACCACCTTCACGGGGCGACCGGGCTTTGTAGGGAATCCAGGAGTTCCTGCGTGGTCAACGTCCACCCGAACGCCCGATCGATGATGTCCAGTGAGGCTTCGTGGAGGTCTTCATCCATGGTGTCGACGCAGTCTCGGACAACAATCACGGCGTAGTCGCGCGTATTTGCTGATATGGCTGTGGCCAACACGCAACTATTGGTGTTGATACCGGTCAATACGACGGTGTCGATTGCGAGGGCGCGGAGCGCGTGGTCGAGGTCGGTAGCCATGAAGCAGTCGTAGCGCTTTTTTGAGGCCACTACGAGGTCTTCGGGCTCAAACAGTTCGGGCATGATCTCGAGTCCGGGGCTGCCGGGCAACTGATGAATAAGAATGTTTCGCCGGGTTGCTGTAGTCCCTGCGACCTTGGACCACCACGGGTTTCCATCGATCTCGGCACTACTTCTGTAAGACGTCATGACATGTATCACTGGGATCCCGGTATCCCGAAGACTCGTGAGCAGCAATGCGTTGGCTTTGATTACCATATCCGCATTAGCGGCGGCCAGCGGCAGGGTCGCCACTAACGGGTCA
>JBLHZE010000139.1:0-5980 GCA_047631015.1 Actinomycetes bacterium | reverse complement strand
AGCGGGGTACCCACCGGCTTGAGCGCGTAGTCATCGAAAGACGGCACGCCCGCTATGCGGCCCGCGAGCCAGTTGCTAAGAGAGTCCCGAGATAGAGCGACAGCATCCATTAGGTCTTGTTTGGGGCGTCCAGAATTGATCTTGATTGCCCGGTCGTCGATCTCATCCTGGTCGATTCGACCGACTCGCCCAGCCTGGGCATCAGCGATGATTTGCGGGAGTTGACGGCTCTGCGGCCATGACCCGACTCTGGTAATGATGGCGCGAGCAGATGTCTGCTTCACCCGGCTTGGAGCATCGATGTCAACTCCATCGGCTATCTCCAAGAACTGGGTCCACGCTGTGATGGTTTCTTGGGCAATCGTGCGGGCCCCCGCCGTAGCGAGGCCGTGATCGTCTGGACCTAGGGCTGGGAACTGCTCGGTTCGCATCCCAACATCTGACACCATCGCCCAAAACGACCGTATCTTGGGGCAGTGTCGTCGCCGGGAGTATGCGTCAGTCAGTCAAAACCACGCTACGCCCGAACGGCGATATTCCACTCGTTGAGTAGCGCGCCCGTTAGACTGCGATAGTGACTGAGCAGCGGCCGCAGCGACCGACAATCGCCCAGATCCGAGAGGTGTGCCAGCCGCCAGCAATACGCGGACGGCGAAACTCCGAACACTGGGTCGGAGACCTCTACCATCGGCCGATCTCGCCCTACATTACTCGCGTATTCCTGCGAGTTGGCCTCAGCGCAAACACCGTTACAGGTGGCATGATCCTGCTCGGCTGGGCGGCGGCTGCCTCGCTACTCATCCCGGGACTGCCCGGTGGTTTTATGGCCGCGATCCTTGGCCAGATGCAGATGCTGATCGACTGCACCGACGGTGAGGTTGCCCGCTGGCGCCAAACGATGAGCCCTACGGGTGTCTTTCTAGACAAGATTGCCCATTACTCAACCGAAGCCCTCATTGCAATCGCGCTGGGAGTGCGCGCCGCTGGAGGCTTCGATGGAGACAGCGGCTGGGTCCTGGTTGGTGCCTTGCTCGCAGTGGTTCTCCTCCTCAACAAGAGCCTCAACGATTTTGTCCATGTGGCCCGTGCACACGCCGGTCTCCCTCGTGTCTCGGAGTCCGCTGCTGTGTCGGCCCCGCGTCCCGGTCTGATTGCACACCTGCGACGAATCGCCAGATACGTGCCATTCCACAAACTGTTCCACTCGATTGAGATGACGCTACTAGCACTCGTGGCTGCGGTTATCGACGCCTTCGCCGGCGACTTAATTGCAACGAGGATCCTGGTTGCTGCCTTGCTCATCTTCGCGATCCCAGCGACGATCGGCCACGCTGTCGCGATCCTGTCGAGTAACCGCCTCAAGGCGGCTCCGTAACGAGTTCGCGTCGCAGCTATATGAGTGAGTAGTGGAGCGACCGATCCTGGCGATGAGCAGACCGGACGTATGCTGCCTACGTGACTGTGGAGGCTGGCGCGCCCGGCGAGGTACTTTCGCGGGTTTTTGGCTACGACAGCTTCCGCGGCGACCAACGCGAGATCATCGATCATGTCGTGCGTGGCGGTGACGCCGTTGTCCTCATGCCAACCGGCGGTGGGAAGTCCCTGTGCTACCAAATCCCGGCGCTCGTACGTCGGGGAACAGGTGTCATCGTCTCTCCATTGATCGCGTTGATGCAAGACCAAGTTGACGCCCTGGAACTCGTCGGCGTGAGAGCCGCTTTCCTAAACTCAAGCCAATCTGTGGATCAGCGAATCGCGGTGGAGCGCGCCTATCGCGGCGGCGAGTTGGACGTTCTCTACGTTGCTCCTGAGCGGCTTGCTATGGAGTCAACCCGGGAGCTGCTGGACTCCTGGGAGCTGGCCCTGTTCGCCATTGATGAGGCTCACTGCGTATCGCAGTGGGGCCACGATTTCCGACCTGAATACCTGCGGTTGGCTCAACTAGCGAGTCGTTGGCCGGGCGTTCCACGCATTGCTCTCACCGCGACCGCGACGCGGGCAACCCATGACGAGATAACGACACGACTGCAGTTACCCACTGCGCGGCACTTCGTTGCAGACTTCGACCGACCAAATATTCAGTACCGAATCGAACCCAAGAACCACGTCAAATCCCAACTCCTGTCTTTCATCAACAGTGAGCATGCCGGCGATGCCGGGATCGTCTACGCGATGTCTCGGAAGTCAGTTGAGTCAATTGCCGAGTTCCTTCGCGAGAACGGGGTTGATGCCCTGGCCTATCACGCAGGGATGGATGCTCAGTCCCGTCGCAAAACCCAGGCCCGATTCCTGCGCGAGGACGGTGTCGTTGTCGTCGCGACTATTGCTTTTGGTATGGGAATCGACAAACCGGATGTTCGTTTTGTCGCCCATGCAGATCTACCCAAATCGATCGAGGGCTACTACCAAGAGACAGGTCGGGCAGGCCGAGACGGGACGCCAGCTACCGCATGGCTGGCCTACGGACTGGCTGATGTCGTGAACCTGCGCCGAATGATCGAGGACTCCTCCGGTGAGCGCGAGTTCAAGATCAGGCTTTCGTCGCACCTCGATGCGATGCTCGCGCTATGTGAGACCACTGAGTGTCGGCGAGTCAATCTACTGAACTACTTCGGGCAGTCCAGTCAGCCCTGCGGTAACTGCGATACCTGTCTGCGTCCACCTGAGACGTGGGATGGGACAGTTGCTGCTCAAAAAATTCTGTCCACGGTCGTGCGACTTAAGCGGGAACGAAATCAATCATTCGGTGCGGGGCAAATCATCGATATTCTGCGGGGAAAGCAAACCGATCGAGTCCAGCAGTGGCGACATCACGAGCTGTCAACGTGGGGGATCGGCGCAGACCTCTCCGAGCAGCAGTGGCGGGCTGTTACTCGCCAACTCCTAGCCCGTGGTTTTCTTAGCGTTGCCGCGGACGGCTACGGAACCCTCGTCACCACTGCCGACAGTGACGGTGTCTTGCGCGGTGAGCTCACGCTGCTCCTACGCAATGATCCGGTGCCGAAGGCGCGTACATCAAGAGATCGGTCGCTGAAGGGTTCCCAAACGTCAGTCAGTGAGGTCATGGCACCCGCTGACGAGGAACTATTTCAACAGTTGCGTGAGTGGCGCGCAAAACGTGCGAAGGAGAGCTCACTTCCCGCCTATATCGTCTTTAACGATTCGACTCTACGAGAGATTGCCCTTCGTCGGCCTACGGCGATCGATGATTTGTTGCAGATCACGGGCATTGGCGAGAAGAAGCGGGATAGCTACGGTGAAGACGTCGTTGGCGTTGTTACCAGTTCACAGTAGGCTAGACCGCATGGCTGTCGTGAAGATCAATGCAATTCAACTCCCGACCGATGCGGGCCCTGAACTCGAAGCTCGCTTCGCTGCGCGACTCGGCTCGGTGGATAGCTCGCCGGGATTCATAAGTTTCGAGCTCCTCCGTCCCGTTGCCGGTGAGGATCGGTATTTTGTCTACACAAAGTGGGAATCGGAAGAGGCCTATCAAGCATGGGCAAGCGGCGGTGCAGCCGCGGCCCACAGCGGTGAGCGCAAAAACCCAGTCGCGACAGGTGCCTCACTGCTTGAATTTGAGGTCGTGCAGTCGACCTCTGGGTCTTAGGTTCCCGATATCCGACGAGCAGCAGCAATGAGACAGTTGGCTCGGTTACGAGAGATGAACGTCGGCGGCCAAAGACGAGTCGAATTGGCTGCGTCGGCCGTCAAGACGCTAGGGCGCGCGAGCTAGCTCTTCCTGGTGACCGCGCAGACCCACTCAACCTCATCGCCAGCTTCGGCGGGATACCATCCGGGACTTTCGCTCAGCTCGGGGTGAACAGAGATGTCGGCTGCTGCCTCTGACTCCACGTCCACGACCCAGCCTTCAGCCTGTAGATAGGCGGCGAAGGATTCGAAGTCGACGTCGATTCCCTCGACGATGAGCTGAAGGTGCTCATCGTCGTTATCGGTATCCGCCCCAGCACGGGTAACGACCAAAGTTTGGTCATCGGCGGTGTAGCGTCCAAAGAATTGTTCCGTGTCGTCAGTGACGCGAGGTTGAACGTTCATTGCCCACACGTCGCCAACTTCACGCCAGGTGTGCGCATCATCGACCTGCGGAACCCAGCCAAGATCCATCAGTGCTAGGACTGCTCTATCGGTGCCGATCTCGTCGCCGAAGTCCACCCGCGGGATTGATGCCGACAAGGCTGCACCGTCCTCGTCGGCGCCGTCGGGGAACACCACGAGATCGCCGCTGGGCTGCCACACAACGCAGGGGGAGTCTCCGTCGACACCCGGTGGTGCCTGAACTGGCTCGGCATCAAAGTCGACGTCGTCATCACTGTCGTCATCGACGCTGGTATCGCCAGCAAGCAATGTGAGCGCATCGGATTCTGCGGGTGTCAGAGCTACGAAGATCTCGACGTCATCTGTTGCAAGCTGAACGAGGAGGTCAGGATTAACCCCGACGAGGGGCCAATCCTGCGGCGCGTAGAGGATTGCGTCACCGATGTACTCGACGTAGGTATCGCCGTGCGTGATGACCCCCGGCGGCATACCGGGGCCAACGTCGTCAGTGGCAGCGGGCTCGTCGGAGTAGAAGCTGATCCGACCTAGGCCATCGTTCGGGCGCACATATACGGCGAATAGGGGCCGGGCTGTCTCATCTTCGTAGGCAAGCATTGTTGGATTCTCGCTGCTCGGTCCTGGCACGTAACACGCGGGTTGGACTAAGTGGAGTTGGCCGCTCTTTTACGTCGGCGGAGAATCGCTACGAGCCCGGTCAGGATCGCTGCCCCAAGGACACCTAAAGCCAGTGGTGAGGGTCCGGAAAAGGCTGGTTGTGCTGGCGACAACGCAGCTGGGATTACCCCCGCCACTCGCAGTAGTTCCTCTTGACCCGGTGCTGGACCCCCTTCTTGCTCCATGGCGATGGCTGGAATCGCCTCGACGTCAGTTCGCGGTCCTGGCTCGGGAAGGATTCCGATCGGTACCAGGTCCTTCTCGTTCTCAGCCACCCAATCAAAGAGCCGAGGTGCGATGACATTCATTTTCATTCCAGTACGCATCGCAGCCATGACCAGGGTTCGGCCCCCTTGTTTTGTCGCGGCAACGAGGGTGTTGCCGGCGCTGGAGGTGTAGCCGGTTTTAGCGCCGATGTGGCCGGGGTAGTTCCACTGCAACATGGCATTGTGGTTGTAGAGCTTCATTTTGCGCCCGGTAGTTGGGGACTCCATCCACTGTTCCTTGGTCGAGAGAATCGTGCGGATTTCCGGGATCTTGATCGCCGCACGGAAGATCGTTGCCAAATCCGCCGCAGTGCTGAGCTGGTCGGACTTGTCGAGACCGTTGGGGCTTTGAGCGTGGGTCTTGGTGGCTCCAAGCCGTGCTGCTTCGGAGTTCATAAGTGCCAGAGTGTTATCCCATCCACCGTAGGCATTGGCCAGTGCGCTAGCGGCATCGTTACCACTGTTCATGATCATTCCAGCGAAGATGTCAGAGACGACGAAGGGTGTACCTGCCCGCAGACCAATCTTGGTGCCAGGCTGGCTGATGTCTTGCAGAGTAGGTGCGAACGTGGAGTCGCCCTCGATCCGGTCGATAAGGGAAACAGCTGTGAGCATCTTGAGGGTGCTCGCTGGCGGTAGTTGTCGGTCGGGGTCCTTACTTGCCAGGATCTCTCCGGTCTCGGCATCGGCCACGATCCAACTCGAAGCGAGGACCCGGGGAGGTCGGACTGAGCTATCTGATGTGGCGCTGAACTCAACACTGCTGGTTGGGGAGTCGGATCCGGCAGATGAGCTAGCAAGAGGCGGAGGGTCGGTGGCTGTCGCCGCGGCAGGAAGGCTCGAGCCGTAGAAAAGAACGACACCAGTGAGGGTGCCTGCTACCGCGACTCGGGACCTCACGTGAGAAACGTAAACTGCCCGGGGAGGTATTTTCGGTACTGACGGCGCATGAATCGGGTGGTTTATCTCGCTAACGCTGCATT
>JBLHZE010000138.1:0-5998 GCA_047631015.1 Actinomycetes bacterium | reverse complement strand
CAGAGTAGTCATCGGTGGCAAAGACCTTCTGGATATCCCGTTGGGCAATGATGTTGCCTGCTGTGGCACGGCGGTCACCGGCCATCACAACACCGCCTGGGTAGGTCAGCACAACAATTGTCGTTCCGTGGGTGACGTCCTCAAGAACATGGCCGACCGCGCCAGCGCCCGACGGAAACTCGCGAGCGCTGCCGCCATCGCGGTTGAGTTGGTCGAGGAACTCGGTAAAAGATGATGTTGCCGCGTTTAGGTAGGGCTCAGGAAGTCGAGAGGAGGACGACGCCACGAGTCCTACTCACCGCCTTTTTGCACAAACGACGATACAAACTCTGCAGCATTCTCTTCGAGTACACCGTCGATCTCGTCCAGAATGTCGTCAACATCGCTATCGATTTGCTCTTTGCGCGCGGTTACTGCCCCGGTGTCGGGCTCGTCGGAAGATGGCGCATCCTCATCTGAGCGCGACGATCCCTTGTGTTGCTGCTCACTCGTCACCCTGTGACCTCCATATCCCTTTCGATCACTAGCTTCGTTCGTCTCACTAGCTTATTCCAGAGCCTATCTCGCGCAGAGTGCAAACGCCTACGCCAGATCGTTCTCCCGCTCTAGTCGGCACGAAATACCTGCCAATTCGAGCTATTGGGCTGCCGCAAGGGCGGTCACTAGTTGTTCCGCCGAGGTGCACTGGTCGAGAAGAGTTTTGACATGAGCCCTCGTCCCTCGTAGCGGATCCAACGTGGGGACCCGCTGTAGAGATGCGCGGGAAGGTAAATCAAAAACGACGGAATCCCACGAAGCTGCAGCGATCGATTCCGGGTACCGTCGCAAGCACTCTCCACGGAACCAAGCGCGAGTGTCGGGTGGGGGGTTCGTTACGGCGGCTCTGACCTGGGTATCGGTGGTGAGACGTCTGAGACTCCCCCGTGCCTCGAGCTTGCGAGCAAGGCCCTTGTCCGCTCTCATATCGCTGTATTGCAGATCGACGAGTTGCAGGCGTGGATCTGTCCACGCCAATCCGTCACGCCTGCGATAACCGTTGAGCAGTTGCAGTTTGGCAACCCAATCAAGTTCATTTGCAAGTTCCATCGGGTCGGCTTCAAGTTGATCCAAAACCCTCAGCCAGTGCCCCATGACATCATCAGTTTCGTCATCGGTCACTGATCCCTCGGTCGCCTCCAGATAGCGAGCAACTCGCTCCGCATACGTGCGCTGAATTTGCAGTGCGGTCATCCGTCGTCCATCGGCTAGTTCGATGAGGTGCGTCAGGGATGGGTCATGTGACACCCGATGAATCTGCTCAACCGGGTTCGCAAGCGATATGTCGTCGAACCGGACCCCGGCCTCGATGAGCTCAAGGACCAGCGACGTCGTTCCCATCTTCAGGTAGGTAGCCAGCTCAGCCATATTCGCGTCGCCGACGATGACGTGTAGTCGACGATGGAATTGGGGATCGGCATGAGGTTCGTCGCGGGTATTAATGATGGGCCGCTTGAGCGTTGTCTCCAGCCCCACCTCGACTTCAAAGAAGTCAGCCCGTGAGCTCAGTTGGAAGCCGTCAGTTCGACCATCTTGTCCCCGACCGACCCGTCCTGATCCCACGATCACTTGTCTGGTCACAAAAAATGGGAGGAGTCCCTGCACGATGTGAGCAAAAGGTGTTGTCCGATTCATCAGATAATTCTCATGCGTGCCGTAGGACGCGCCCTTGTTATCGGTGTTGTTCTTATACAGCCGGATCTCTGGGACTCCCGGAGTCTGGCGTGATAGGTCGGCCGCCTTCGCCATCACCAACTCCCCCGCCCGGTCGTAGATGACGGCATCTAGTGGAGTTAGTACCTCGGGGCTCGCATACTCCGGATGTGCATGATCAACATAGAATCGAGCGCCGTTTGTCAAGACCGTATTCGCCATACCGAGGTCGTCATCGGTCAGCTGTGACGGATCAGCGTCGGATCGCGACAAGTCGAAGCCACGCGCATCACGCAACGGCGTTTCTTCGTCGTAGTCCCATCGAGTCTGCGCTACCGCTCCCGGCAGCTGACTCGCATATGCGTTGACAATTCGGGAGGAAGCCAACATGGAGTCGACATGGGGATGTAAGGGAACGGATATCCCGTACTCAGTTTCGATCCCCATGACTCGAGTGACACCCATGACTCCACCCTAGTCGCGTCTGCATCCAGCTAGCGCTCGATCCCCGAGTCGTCGTGGAGTCCGTAGCGCGCCGATTCGCCGTACCCCCCTGAATTCCGTCTTGCACCTTCGAACCGTGCGCTGGCCCCGTGCGCATTCCGGCGACCATCACGTTGACTCGGCGACAATCCCATCAACATCAGCAAGCGTGTCGCTGAGCTCCGCCACCGCAAACTTCCGATCACCACCTATGACCCAGTTCGATTGAGCGCGTTCGTGGTTCAGTCGATCACTGACCAACTCGTCACAAGCGAAGTTTAGTCGGGCCGCAGTAGACGATAGATTGGTTGAGAGGGAGCCGCTCACGGCTGTTAGCGAGGCAACTCGCCGGGCAGCGCTGGTGTAGCAATCTCCCAGCTCAGCGAGCGTTGTGGACTCAACATCGGAGGCGGCTCGACTCGTGGCCGGTGCGCCGGCCATTCGCTGCCGATGCTCCACCCGTTTACCGACAAAATACGGCCGCTGGGCCACACTTGCCAGGCTCATCACACTGGCGAAAGGTAATGCTGGGGAGGGTTGTTCTCGGGCGTACTGACCCAACAGATCGTCAAGATTCTCTAACGCCAACTCAGCATTCCGGCTGCGAGACGAAGCGTCAGAGGACGTCGTACCAGTCCGTGCGAGTTCACCAACCGCGTAGGTGCTACTCGCGCTCAGAACCTTGGCGGTCGCGGAGATGATCTTGCCCGCAGCTCCCCGCTGCCAGACCAGTAGCGCCACTAGGACGCCGATGAGTCCACCTACCGAGGTTTGAAACGCTCGCCCCTCCGCCATCCCGACCACTTCCGCGCCGCTGCCAATATGCTGCATCGTCAAGAAGAAGAGGGCAAAGAACATGTTACCGACCGCAACGTGGATGTACATCGTCGCAAAGAGCGCCAGGAATACTGCTGCTGGAATCAAAGCGAGTTGGGCGAAATCACTACTTCCCACCAGGGTCAGTACCGGGACCGAAATGACAACGCCTACCACCACGCCGCCAACGACGTAGACCGAGTTGATGAAAGTCGCCCGATAGCTCGTCGCTAAAACCATGATGGGAGTGATCACGATCCACGGTTCTGGAGTTCCGACCCAGAACGAGAAAAGCAGCGCGAGTGCGACACCGATGCACGTCCGGACCGCATTCTGGAAGTAGATCGACTCTCGGGTGAACTGCCGACGCATTCTGTCGAAGAACATCCCTACGGTCTCGCGAGGATTCGTCTTTGCCACCGTTTCCACGGCGAGCCGTCCTGTCACGATGCTCGCCTCCACGAGTGACCGGACAAGCCACTCCCGTTGGGGTGTTGCTACGACATCCGCAGGCAGCGAGGACTCCTGGTCGCTAGCTAACATCAGGGAGAGCGCGTCGAGCCCTCTGACCTCTGTTGCCCCCTGCGCCTGGCCGCGAAGCACGCGAGCCGATCTCGTGACAACGTCGGCCGCCTGCTTGACCAGTCCTTGTTGGCGCTGACTTAGCGGTCCTGTCTGCGCGAGTGCTGCCCCGGCAGACAGGATCGCCGGGATAGTTCGGCTCACGGCGATGAGACTGCGCTCGTTGTGGGCTACTGGCAGGACCGCAAGCGGCGTAGAGATCATCTGTTGTTGAGCCGCCATCGCCTGGCCGCGAAGGCGAGCGAAGTCGGGATCATCCGCAGAGTCGTGGAGCTGAGCCGGATCGGGACTATCAGCGGCAACCGCACTAACCGGCGATGCTAACTTCCCCATCGCGTCGGCAGTGGCATCGAGCACTCCAGCGGTTGCTGCAGTCAGCCCAGGCTGATGCGCGAACCGATCGAGGACGAGACCACTGACAACCACAATGATCCCACCGAGAACCATCCCGGCCCATCGGTACAGACCATCCGAAAGCCCCGATGGAAGAGCAGTGGCCATCAGCATCAAGATCAGCAGAACACGCCCGAGTGCGCCCGCGTAGGAACTTGCCGCCCCTATGAGGATCGCACCGAATGCGACGGCTGCGAAAATAATCAGGGACGGAATCAGTGCAAGATCGACAGCACCAATGCCAAGAACGATAAGGCCGCCCATAATTACAAAGACCGTCATCGCGCGGAGCTGGCGGCGGATAGGACCGGCCGCGATTCGAGCAAATCCCAGCGACAGCATCGTGGTGAGGACGGCGAACGTCATGACGTTGCTGTCAGCGGAAACCAGGTAGCCGGTGGTCGCGGCAATCCCCACCGGGATCGCGACTTGAAGTGCAGCGGTCACTGCAACCTTGACCGGTGGGCGACGCATGCCTGGACCCCCAATCGGACTTAGACTCTTTCTCACAGCTTCACACGTACCCGAGTCCAGTCACAGACTCTGCTCCGGGCTTTAATCACCACAACGTTGCACCGACACTACTGGCGACCGACCCGAGATGCGCGTCGCAGAATAGCCACGTCGTTCGAGGCTGCCCGAGACGGGGATTCGGTGGCGTGTCACAAGCCACGGCTTCTTGTGCCCCTTGTGCCCTGTGTCCTATTCGCTCGGCCGAGAACTGGCACATCGCGCTTAGAACCGACACGATGTCGTCCGTGGCAAAAACAGTCGACCTCCCTCATATCGCTCGCGTGCTAGCACGCCTAGAGCCCGATCCCAGGATCGTCATCTCAGGTAACGCCGCTACTCCGCAAACGCTGGTCGAACTGATCGATGAGACGTTAGAAGCCGCGACGCTCAACGTTCTCAATGCTCTGGTCGCGATGCCGCGCCGCGAGGGAATCCGCCTCGAGACTGCGTTTGTTGGTCCTGGTATGCGGGGGTCTCCCACCCTTCGCTACATCCCATGTCGATTATCGATGCTGCCCTTGCTGTTCGCTGGTGAGTACAGGCCCGACGTTGTTGTGGTGCACACCACGACCCCCAGGAAAGGAGCCGTCAGCCTGGGCGTCGAAGTCAACGTCCTGCCAGCCGCGATGGAAGCGGCGCGGGCAAGGGGAGGAATCGTGATTGCCGCGGCGAATCCGCACATGCCATTCACTCACGGGGACGGAGTCGTGGACCTTACCGACATTGACTATCTCGTCGAGATTGATGAACCAATCGTAACGGTGGCGGCAAGCGATCCGGACGAGCGCTCATTGCGAATTGGTGATCAGATCAGCGACCACATCCAGAACGGTTCGTCGCTACAGCTAGGGATCGGTGGCGTACCCGACGCTGTGCTGCTCGCCGCAACCAACCTGCGTGGCTTGCGGATCTGGTCGGAGACGATCAGCGACGGAGTGCTTTCACTGGAGAACGCCGGAGCCCTCGATCCGAGAATGCCGGTACGAACGAGCTTCATGCTAGGTAGTAACGATCTATACGCATGGGTCGCCGACAATCCCCGGCTGACAATGATTCGAACCGAACGCTGCAACGACCCCGGGCTAATCGAAAAAAATTACGGAATGACCAGTGTCAACGGTGCACTCGAAGTTGATCTCTGGGGTCAAGTGAACGCGAGTCGGCGCAACGGACAGATCTTTTCCGGCATTGGTGGTTCGACCGACTTCATCACTGGAGCAATGCACGCGCCCCACGGCAAAGCATTCATCGCGCTGCCATCCTGGCACCCGAAAGCCCAGGTCTCGACGGTGGTGTCTCAGCTGTCCGGCCCATCGACGAGCGCCCAGCCGTCAGCAATCGTCACAGAGCAGGGAATCGCCTGGCTGTTTGGCGCGGACGAGCACCAACAGGCTGAGAATCTGATCAGTCACGCAGCTCATCCCAACGCTCAAGCCGCTTTGCGAGAGTCGTTAGCCAAGCGATAGCTCGCTTACCTGCCGACCTCAACTACTACACCCAGGGCAGTGGTCCGACGGTCCTG
>JBLHZE010000137.1:0-6008 GCA_047631015.1 Actinomycetes bacterium | reverse complement strand
GGTTCCCTCCGCCTCCGCCAAAGATCTCAAGCCGGGCCAAAGGTCCGGCTTGAGATCTTTTTGTTGTGTTGTGGGATTTGGGAGGAGCGCGTGAGCGCGTGGTGCGACGGTTCCCTCCGCCTCAGCCTGGAATTGACGCCGCACAAATACGAGCTTGGCCAGCTCAACTTTGGGCGCGCACGGTAAGAACGGCGCGACCTACTTCCCTAGCGAATCCGACCGTTTGGTGACGCAGCGCCACGACGAGTTGCGAGAATGCGCACGTGGACAACGACAAGCAGGTAGCCAGTCGCAGCTACCTCGTGCGATTTGCGTACCTGTCGATTGCCGCAGCGATCCTAACGATGGGACTCAAAGGCTGGGCCTACGTGCTGACCGGGTCGGTTGGCTTGCTCTCCGATGCCATCGAATCAACGGTCAATCTGATGGCTGCCGTCATCGCGCTCCTCGCGCTACGCGCCGCCGCCAAGCCTGCGGATTCCGTCCACCACTACGGACGCGGGAAAGCCGAGTACCTGTCTGCGGCGGTCGAAGGATTGCTGATTTGCGGGGCAGCTGCCGTGATCCTTGTCTTGGCAATTCCCCGCCTGTTTCATCCGGAGGACTTGGAACGTCTCGGCCTGGGCCTGGTCATCACGTTGATCGCGACCGCGATCAACGGCGCCGTCGGGGCAGTGCTGCTGCGTGCCGGGCGCCGTCATCGCTCCGCCACTTTGCAGGCCGACGGCCATCACTTGCTCACAGACGTATGGACGTCGGCTGGCGTTGTCGTCGGAGTTTTCCTCGTATTAGTCACCGGCTGGGTAATCCTCGATCCGTTGATAGCCATCGCGGTGGCAATCAACATCATGATGATTGGCGTGCGACTTATCCGCACTTCGGTCAGGAGTCTGCTGGATATCTCGCTGGACCCAGCCGATCACCAGCGCATCGTCGCCGTGCTGCAAGAGCACGCAACCGAAGGCGTGACCTTTCACGCGCTACAGACTCGGGAGGCGGGCCAGGCCCGCTATATGACGGTGCACATGCTGGTCCCCGGGGAGTGGACGGTGACTGCCAGCCATGACCGCGTCGAGGACTTAGAGGCTGCACTCCACGTTGTTGTTACCGACCTGGACGTCATGGTCCATGTGGAACCGCTCGAGGATCCGCGAGCCTACGGCGACTACGAGGGTGGAATAGACCTTCCTCGCTCTTGAGCGCAGTAGGTGTTGATGATTGGGGGGGGGGTGCGAGTCGATCGAGTATTTTCGGAACTCCACGCAGCCTGCGTTACTTTGTGGTCGTGAGGTAGTCTTTGCCACGCCCTAAACAGGCATGCGCCCGTAGCTCAACGGATAGAGCATCTGACTACGGATCAGAAGGTTAGGAGTTCGAATCTCTTCGGGCGCGCATCTTGTGTTGCCGCAGGTCAGAGGCGAGTCGATCTTCTAACTTGCCTCACGATTAGTCATCCGTGTCGAGTAGTGCGTGCCTCTGATCTTTGCGTTGTCTCGCATCGACGATGCCATCCCTAATAAGCGGGATCACGAAAAGCCCGAGTATTCCGCCTAGAGCGATAGCCGGATTATGGAGCGCAAGGAGAGCCAAAAAGATGAGATAGCCGGCGTACATCTGGCCAATCAACAAGGGGTACCTGTCACCGCTATTTCTGGCCTCCTCGGTCATCAGTTCGGGATGGCGCTTCAGCTGTACTCTGATCATCAACATCGAGAAGCTCATGAGGGCCATTGTCGCAAGGTAGAAGCTGACAGTTATTTTTTCGAGAGAGGTAACCTTTACGCTGGCGAATTCGGCTTGGATCACCATTGTCATCGCGAACGATAAAACGATCAACGCAAAGAGCCACACGATATTCCAGCTCACTGTCGCTTGATTGAGGCGTGCGAAGCGACAAGTGACGCGATTGTGCGTCCGCCAGAATGTGATGAGGATAATCCACGTTACGATGAATCCACTGATGGTTTGCTTGTTCCCTTGCCAGATGGATTCAATCAAATCTGGTAGCGGTATGCCTTGTTGTGAGGGCAGTGCGATTTCTGTTAGGGGAAGAATTAGGAGGGTAATGGCGATGGCGACAACGCCATCGGTGAATGCGAATGTGCGGTCAGGGTTGAGAATCACGGTCTTCTCGTGATTTTTTTTCATACCGGACAGTCTTGCAGGCCCAGGTCCGTCTTACCGGTCGAGTGCGTAGTGTTCGCGCTCGTACCTACCAGATCTGGTTGATCTGCCAGCCCATCTTGCTCATTCGGTTATGTGGAACCCAGGGCAAGGACATGGCCCAACACATCGAGTTCATTGTGTTTGCCACTTATCGGACCCGGGCCGTTCAGACGCAGGTTTGTTGTTATCTACCGGTCTCGGACCTGTTCGTGATCGCAGTTCACCTTCGTCCTATTACGATGTCTGGATGACATCGACCGTTGCGACTCCGAACTCGACCCCCGTGATGCCTGGTGCGGCCAAACGATTCAGAGTGATCGCAATCGCCGAAGCCTTCTCCTGGCTCGGGTTACTCATTGGGATGGGCTTCAAGTACGGCCCAACCGACAATCCGATCGGGGTGGAGATCTTCGGGCCGATCCACGGTGCAGTCTTCATCTTGTATCTGCTCGCGGCCCTGTTATGCATCCGCCCCCTGCACTGGGGATTCGGCACCACCGTGCTCGCTCTGGCTGCAGCCGTCCCGCCGTTCTTCACGTTGTTCTTTGAAATGTGGGCGCTTCGGACCGGCCGCCTGGGTGTACCGCGTCCTACCTGACCTCACGCACGTGTACGAGGATGACAAGATTAGACAACGATTTAGTCACGGCGAGGTTTGCTGCGGAGCGAAGTTCCTGGAGATATGCAAGGTCAGTCGCGTCGCTAGGGGCGATCAAGCGCGGCGTCGTACCGCTCAAAGTCTGCCGACGCCGAGTCTTCCCAGTTGTTCACGACGTCGGGCGGTAGCGTCGCTAGCATGGTCGGACGGTCCGCTGCGGGCATCCACTTCAGGACGTAGCCGAGCACCTTCACGGATGCCTCCTCCCCGAGGATCGCTGTTGCCTCTTGCGGGAGAAGGGCCCATTCTTTCGGAGTCAGGGCGCCGGGAACGGCTGGCAGGATCTGTTGTTCTTCGTCTTCCAGATGCTGAATGGTCTGGGCGATGAGCTCTAAGAAGGTCTCGTCGCACTCAGCCACGCAGCGATTGATGTCACTGGGGCTGGCCGTAGCGCGGGCCTGAGTAAGCTCACTGATCTGCCCGTCAAGCGTGCCCAGTAGCTGATGAACGACGCGGTGCTCATCCTCCATGTGCGCGATGAGGTCGAGTCGATCTGGCAATCGTTCGCGCAGTAGTGGCCATAAGAGGTTGTCCTCGCCGGTGTGGTGCTCGATCAGGAAGTCATGCATCAGCTGCCAATGCTCCGCATACCGATCCCACGCATCGGCGTCGGCGCGAGCGAACATCGCCAGATTCGCCTGAAGCCGCGAGAACTCCCCACGGATGGCAGCGTGAACCCACACCATGTCCCGTGTATCGACCATGTCCATTCCGCTCCTCCATCCGTTCGGTCTGTGCGGTGATAGACCACGCAACGCTGGCACTCTCGCAGCAAGCTCGCGCCGTTGTGCTGGGACGATTAATTGGCTCCGATAGCGGCCGCTTGCGACCGACATTCTTGCAGCGCTTTACGTAACTTTGGATCTCCGGGATCGATCGCGCCAGTTGGGATCAGTTTACCGTTCACATCGAACTGCGGGTCTGGAGCGTCGATTCCGTTCTTGCGCAGACAGCCCACCAGGTCAAGGATGGCTTCCTGCTGACGAGCATCGAAAGTTCGGTTCAACGGATTGCCGGCAGGAAGTAGGTCCTGGCATTCGCTGAGAGCCTTGCGAAAGTCTGGGTCCTGGACATCAATGTCTGAATCGCCGCGCGAGCCAAAACCGCCATCAGGGTCGGGGTCGGGTACGTCGACTCCTTTGCCTCGCATACAGGATGCGAACGCTAGGCCGCCGTCGTCGGTTGCAGAGGGACTGCTGCTCTCCGCTGGCTGACCCGACGGGTCAGCCAAGGTGGCCACCTGGGATTCGGAGTCGGTCCCACAGGCGGCGATAAGGAGGGCAATCGCGGGCACGCACAGAAGACCCAGGATTCGGCGAGTCCGACCTATGAAGATCGGACTAAGTCTGGACACATCATCCCCGCATATGTTGGAGCACACTCCTGCTCGTTACACACTAGTATAGGTGTTCTGGCCGCGTGCTGAGATCGCGCGTTATGAGTCGATAGCGGAGCCGATCGTCAGCCCAGGGTTAAATAAACCGATGACCATTTCCACCTAGGTCGAGCGCAGAGCTAGATCGCTAATGCTTCGGTGGGAGCCAGACGAGCGGCGCGAGAAGCGGGGAATATGCCGGCGACGACGCCCACCAGAACTGTCACTCCAAGACCGGCTCCGATAGCCCAGACTGGGATTGCCACCGGCCAGCTACTGAGCACGGCGAAAGTCGCGGTCACCGCACAACCAATGAGTGCTCCCGCCGCTCCGCCGATCACCGATAGAGCGACCGCCTCGCCTAAGAACTGGTTACGGATCATTCGTCGGGTCGCGCCCAATGCCCGGCGTAGCCCGATCTCCTGACGCCGTTCCAGAACCGACACGACCATTGTATTAGCGACTCCGACCCCGCCGACGAGTAAGGAGACTGCGCCCAAGCCGAGTAATAGCCCCGTAAATGCCGCATCCGTGGCAGCTTTGGCGGCGAGGGCGTCGGACGGTCGTGACACCTGCACTTCGTATGGGGCTGCCGGGTTCACAGTCGCAGGAAGCACAGCTTGTACATCGCTAACTGATTCTTCGGTTGAGCGCTCGTAAATCGTGCTGGGATTACCGTTGAAGTCGAGGTATTCCTCGGCAGCCGCCCAGCCGACTAGCGCGGACCTGTCTAGCTCTGGGGCTAGGGTCGAGGGCTCTAAGATGCCCGCGACGGTAAACCAACGGTCTTCCAGCCATACTTGGGGCTGGATCTGTGACAGCAGGTTGGGGCTGATTCCCAATCGAGAAGCTGCTTCAGCGCCTAACACTACGACCGGGAACCGAGCGATAGCCGGATCTAGCCAGCGGCCCGCGGCGATGCCGATACCGATGGTTTCCTGGAGGCTGCCAGTGGCTGCCCGGACTGCAATACCGCCGCTCTCAGCCTCATCGATCCGGTCATTTCGGTATACGTTCGCACCCGTATTACCCAAGGCGCCAGCGGATTCAACGGGCCCGATCCGTAGCACCATGGAGACGGCATCTTCCGGAAGCGTCGCCGGTTGCCCACCCAAGGAGTTTCCTGCTGACACAGACAGCAGGTTTGTGCCGAGGGCATCTAACTGTCGACTGATTTGTTCTTTACTGGATGCCGAAAGACCGACGACGGCGACCAACGCGGCGATTCCCAGCGCAATGCCGAGCCCGGAGAGCACAGCTCGCAATGGTCGGTGTCGCATCCCCTCCAGCGCCACTCGCAAGGCGTCGTTGGCGGCTAGCCGGGAGGTAGGGACCTGTCGTGCTGCAGCTGGTTCAATATTTGGAAGTTCGGAGTTATTGGCACTCACACCGGGACCCGATCATCGGCCACGATAAGACCATCATGGAGTTGAATCCGACGTGGAAACTGACGTGCCAGTTCCAGGTCATGGGTCACCACGACGACCGTCGTACCCTCGCTATTGAGCTCACGAAGTAACGCGATGACATCCGCACTCGAGACGCTATCTAAGTTCCCAGTGGGCTCGTCAGCCAGCAGCAGAGGTGGGTTTGCGACGACGGCACGGGCTATCGCGACGCGTTGTCGCTGCCCGCCGGAGAGCTCGGCAGGTCGATGGTCCAGCCGGTCAGATAGGCCAACCCGTTCCAGGGCCGCAGTGGCGCGTGCTCGCCGCTCAGGACGAGCCACTCCCGTATAAAGCAGGCCGTCGGCGACGTTGTCGAGTGCAGTGTGGACCGGGGAAAGAAAAAATTGCTGGAAAACGAAGC
>JBLHZE010000136.1:0-6060 GCA_047631015.1 Actinomycetes bacterium | reverse complement strand
CCATGGCTGATCCACAAGTAGATGAGACCAAGGATGAGCGACAGTGCGGCGGTGGCGGACCAAAACGGGGGGGGCAAGTCCACCCAGGTAAACGCGGTCTCATTGCCAGGGGAAGCTGCGCTCATGCGGCAATTTTTATGCGCCAGTCAAGTGAAAGCGGGCAGCATTCCATGCATTCGGCACGGCTGACGGGCTACCTTGAGCAGCATGAAAAAGATATATGTTTTCTTTCTAGCGGCACCGCTTCTGAGTCTGTCTGTCGTGGCATGTTCTAGTACGTCGAGTAGTTCGAACGCGCTATGCGATCCGTTCAATAAGTACTACGTGGATGGTGCCAAAAAGCCAACGGGCTTCACTGACGCTGCGAACGTGAAGGAACTGACTGCTGATCTGAATGCGGCGAAAGCAGCGGCCCCGACTGATGGTTCTGCGGCCCAGATCGTGGAATCAATTGATTTAGCGATTTCTGCTTTGGACACCCAGAATGTTGATGATATGAACAATGCCAACAGAAAGATTTTCAGCTATTTACACGCTGAGTGTCCTGGCAGGTAGGTACCTGAATACGAGGTTTTCGAATCGCCGTTCCCAGTCTGGCCTAGCCGCCCTCGATGGCGCTATCGAGCGCTAGTCGCTTGCTCTCGCGCTGTATACGCGGAACCAACGCCTCACCGCGGGCGTGTTGTTCACTAGGAGCAGCACCGCACTCAATGCCAGCGTGGCCCACCCGCTCCCGAACGGGGTTTGGAATAACGCGAAGAACAGAGTGATGACAGCCAGTAGATTCACCAGAATCCAGGCTTGGGCATCGCCAGTGAGCATCCCGCGGCTGATCCACAAGTAGATGAGGCCAAGGAAGAGCGACAGCGCGGCGGTGATCACCCAGTACCAGTCGCTGACCGTTGCGTTAAAGAATTGCTGAGCCTCACCAGGTCGGAATGCGAAGAAGACGGCGGCCGCGGCAGCAAAGAACTGAATGAATGCGCCTACAACGATCAGGACGGCAAGCACAACAACAACCGCGGGACGCTCACCTCTCTCAACTGCGAGGGTTGACTGGTCAGCTGGGCTAGATGAGAGATCGCTCATAGCGGCAGGTTATCGCGGCACATTCCGCCATGAATACCTGGCGTAGGCCGTACTCTGAATCCCGTGAAAGATGCGCCGATTGGGATCTTTGACTCCGGGGTCGGAGGACTAACTGTCGCGCGCGCGATTCTTGATCAACTGCCGAACGAATCCATCATCTACGTCGGCGATACGTTGCACGGACCGTATGGTCCTCAACCGCTTGCCGAGGTTCGCAAGTATGCCCTCGACGTCATGGATCACCTGGTTGATCAGGGTGTCAAGATTCTGGTAATCGCCTGTAACTCCGCCAGTGCGGCGGTCTTGCGGGACGCGCGTGAACGCTATTCAGTACCGGTTGTTGAGGTCATTCATCCAGCTGTGCGCCGTGCAGTCCATGCCACCCGAAACAATCACGTTGCAGTGATCGGAACCGAGGCGACCGTGACCTCTGGGGCCTACGCCGATGCATTTGCTGCCAACCCTCGATTGACAGTCCTTCAGCAGTCATGTCCGGAGTTTGTGGACTTCGTCGAGCGGGGGGTCACAGGTGGACCGGAACTTCTTAAAGTCGCGCAGGGATACCTCCAGCCGATTATCGGCGAAGGAGTCGACACTCTCGTTCTGGGCTGCACGCACTATCCCGTTCTTACGGGTTTAATTCAGCACGTTGTCGGAGATGACGTCACCTTGGTGTCGAGTGCGGAAGAGACTGCGAAGGACGTCTATTCGGTACTCACCGATAACGGTCTGCTACGCCCCGCAGATCTACCGGCGCCGGACCACGTATTCATTGCCACGGGCGAGACCGTATCCTTTGAAAAGCTTGGCAGGCGCTTCCTTGGTCCGGAAGTGCACAACGTAACGAGTACACAAGGATTCCTCGAGTGAAACTGACGATTATTGGCTGTGCTGGATCCTTCGCGAATGTGGAGTCAGCCGCTTCTAGCTACCTGATTGAACATGACGGCTTTGCCCTATTACTCGATCTCGGAAATGGTGCGCTGGGGTCGCTTGCACGCTATATGGACGTGGCAGAAGTCGATGCGGTCGCGCTGTCGCATGCGCACCTCGATCACTGTGCCGATGTAGGCGGCCTTTACGTGACTCGCCGATACGACCCGAGAGGGATAGCCGACAGAATTCCGATCCTCGGTCCACCGGGGGTCGCCGCGCGGATGGACGAGATTTATGGGCTTACCCACGATGATGCGTCAACGATGCGGTCAGTTTTCGACTTCGTCGAGTACGACGGGACAACGCACACTGTCGGCCCATTCACGATTGACTCAATTCCTGTTGTCCATTGCATTCCGGCGTTCGCGCTCCGGGTAAGTGCTGGGGGCCGCACCCTCGTTTACTCGGGTGATACCGGCTTATGCCAAGCACTGATTGATGCCTCCATTGGGGCTGATGTGGCGCTCTATGAGGCCTCCTATGTTGAGAGTGCCGACAACCCGGTTGATATGCATCTCACAGGGGCCGAGGGTGGTCGGGCGGCCACGGAGGCGGGGGTCGAACGGTTGATCTTGACGCACCTGGTCGCGTGGAACGATGACGATGAAGTGCTGGCCGATGCCCGGAGTACCTACGGCGGTGACCTCATGAAAGCTGTGTCTGGCCTTAGCATTACGGTGTAGCGTCGAGGCCGGGGGTCGCCCTCCGGGTCAGCAACAGTAACTGGAACACACACCACAACGAGGAGCGACATTTCGTGACGCGTACTGACGGACGATCAAACGAAGACTTGCGCCCAATCAGATTCCACCGGGGCTGGGTCGATCAAGGGGAAGGCAGCTGCCTCGTTGAGTTCGGTCGCACCAGGGTGCTCTGCGTCGCGTCCTTGACCAAGGGTGTCCCCCGCTGGCGTAAGGATTCTGGACTTGGATGGGTCACGGCTGAGTACGCGATGCTGCCCCGCGCCACGGATAGCCGAAACTCTCGTGAGTCGGTGAAGGGCAAACTCTCCGGACGCACCCAAGAGATTTCTCGACTGATCGGACGCTCTTTGCGTGCCGTGATCAACGATAAGGCCCTCGGCGAAAACACTATTCAGATCGACTGTGATGTCCTGCAGGCTGACGGCGGAACCAGGACAGCGGCAATCACGGGGGCCTACGTTGCGCTCGTCGATGCCATCGAATGGGCTACATCGCAAGGGTTGATTGCGGCGGGTAGTAAACCGCTGACCGATTCTGTGCAAGCGGTCAGTGTCGGCATTGTCGACGACGAACCGCGACTGGATCTGCACTATGACGACGACGTGCGCGCTGGGACGGACATGAATGTCGTGATGACGGGAAGCGGGGAGTACATCGAGGTGCAGGGAACCGCTGAGGGTTCCCCTTTCTCGCGCGCACTGCTTGATGAACTACTTGAGCTGGCCGCCGGTGGTTGTCGCAGTCTGTCGGATTTGCAGGTACAGGCACTGGGTGAGCAGTTGGGGCCGAAGGACACGTTGCTCGATGGCACTGCGGCGCACAGCTGATGGGCGCCGTGACGAGCGGGGCCACAGGAATGAAAGTTGTGCTCGCGAGCCGAAACCCGCACAAAGTTGATGAGGTACGGCGAATCCTGGCTGATACCAGATCTGGCATTGAGCTGGTTGGGCTTGATGAGCTGGCTGTTGTTGTCCCAGAAGTCGCCGAGACCGGCGCGACGTTCGCAGAAAACGCGCTGATCAAGGCGCAGGCCGTTGTTGATGCAACCGGGTTACCCGCGCTGGCTGATGATTCAGGGCTCGCGGTTGACGCCCTTAACGGGATGCCGGGTGTGCTCTCGGCTCGCTGGGCGGGTGCACACGGAGATGACGCAGCGAATCTGGAACTCGTCCTCGCGCAGCTATCTGATGTTCCTGACCAACGCCGTGGTGCGTCCTTCGTCGCCGCCGTTGCATTGGCGCGCGATGGCGGGTCGCCGATCCTCGTCGAAGGAACTGTCAGTGGCCGCTTACTGTTTCACCGCCAGGGTGAGAATGGGTTCGGGTACGACCCGATTTTTGTGCCCACCGGCTATGAGTCAACGACAGCCGAGATGTCCACTCAGGAGAAAGACAACGTCAGTCACCGGGGCCAGGCATTACGCGCGCTCGTAACGCGGATGAAAGAGGACCAGCACTCCTCGAACTAGCGGGAGAGCTAGCGGATAAGTGCTGCCGGGGTGTGCCGGTCGAGCAGGGACGGCAAACACACTCGCTAGTGTCAACAGCGGGGGCCGGTTTGCAGATCACTGCGAATTGATCCAATACCTGCGGTATTCGACTCGACTCACGCCAGGCATATGTAGAGCATTGACGCTATGCCAATGACTGACGCCAACTCGTCGGCCTACCCAATGCCGCAGGCCGCCCGGCGGATGCTGGGGATCGAGGTCGTTATCGTTCTGTGGCTCTCGCTGGGAGCCGCAGCTATCCGCTCCACACTGGGCTTCATCAAGCGGATATCGTCCGAGGTTCCGCTCAGTGACCAGACCGTCTCGATCGTTCGACCCTTTGCACCTGATCGTGCCTGGCTCGACCTCGCCTATCACGTGTCCGGGGCCGTGATCGCGCTCGGAGCGGTGGCTCTGGTTTGGTACCTGCTCAAGGCTTCTGGTGAAAGCCTGGCAACGATTGGTGTGGACCTCAGTGAGCCCCGACGAGATCTGCTCAGAGGAATTAGCTTAGCCGCGCTGATCGGCGGTGGCGGGCTCGTCCTTTACCTGGTTGCCGTCCAACTCGGGATCAATGCCCAGATCGCGCCCAGCACGATCAGCGAGCGCTGGTACGAGCTACCGGTTCTGCTCCTAAGGGCTGCTGAAGCCGCAGCAGTGGAGGAGATCGTGATCCTCGGCTACGTTCTGCACCGCCTTAGCCAGGTCGGTGTCAACATGTGGTGGGCCATCGCGATCAGTGCAACGGTGCGGGCGACGTACCACCTCTACCAAGGTGTCGGTGGCTTCGTCGGCAACCTCATCATGGGGGTAATTTTTGGTCTGTTGTTCATGCGCTGGCGCCGAGCTTCACCGATGATCGTCGCGCACTTCCTCATCGACGCCGTCGCATTTGTCGGCTTCGCGCTTCTGGCTAGCAGACTCGACTGGCTCCCCGGGTAGCAGTAGAACCTGCCTCCACCAGTGTATCGGCCGCTAGATCATCTCCTTCTAAGGGAACCGTCATGAAATGAACGCCCTCACCCACAGGTGGAAAGAGGAATACTTTAATGTTTGGCAAACGATCTGGCGTTAGGGTCACTGCGATTCTGCTGACTGCGCTGGCCGCCGCCGCTAGCGGATGTAGCGCAGCGCAGCAGTCTGCTGCCCCGGTAGAGGCAGCCCTAAGCGCCACCGTTGAGGAGATTCGCACGAACCAAGCGCAGGGCTGGGGCGTGCGGATCCCGGGGTTAACTGCCGCAGCCATCACCGACGACGCTGACTCTGCAGTCATCAGCGAAGTTGTCTCCGGATCAGAGCGGCCACCTGAGCAGGTGCTGCTCGTCCAAGCTGATCGCTTTCATGTGGGCAGTGCGACCAAGTCGTTCACCGCCGCCCTGATCATGCAACTCGACCAAGAGAGCTAGCAACGTGGATGCGCAACCTCGTAGCCGGCGACGTGCTCGACTCCGCGCACCGCGCACTGCTCACCACACCCACACCGCAATCCGTCGCGGTGCTATCTGCCAAACCGCCTTACGGAACGTTGAGCTGGACCGGCGGCAGCCTCGGGCTACTGCGCTTCGAGATTGACGGCCAAAGAACTGGCTGGGGTCATTCCGGAGCGATCGGGGGGTTCGTGTCGAACGTGGTTCACATGACCGACAGCAGGCAAACGGTCGCCCTCGCATCGAACTTCGAGAACACCGATTCACGCGCGGCGCTCGGGGACCTAGTCATCGCCGTCGACGACGCCTCAACCTCCTAGCGCCGAGGCTCTGCGGCTTACGTGAGCAGGCGGCTCATGCGACGCTCTCCACCATCCCCCGCTGATCTCCGAAGAGCTCTTAAGGTCCGCAGCTC
>JBLHZE010000135.1:0-6061 GCA_047631015.1 Actinomycetes bacterium | reverse complement strand
GGAACCAAGTCCGGTGTTTTCTTGGCGGCCATGATCGCCGCCAGTCGGGCCGCTGCTAGGACATCACCCTTCTGTGTTCTGCCCTCGGCGATAGCGGCGACCACCGCCTCCGTGGTTTGGACAGCACCAGCGGCAGCAGCAGCTCTGACCGTACGTTCTTTACTCGTGACATCCACCATGCGCATGACTGTCATCGTATTGCCCTGCAGCTCCGAGGGTATTGCCCGTAGGGCACAGATTCGTCACGTATCGTGTCGCGAGTGCTCAAACTGCGCTGGATCTCGCTGCTGGCTGGATGCGCAGTAGCCGCGATTGCGCTTCCTGCATGCGCCTCAACTCAGTCAGCGGCCCAAGCTGACACACTCACCGTGTTCGCCGCCGCGTCACTGAAGAACCCGTTCGAAAAATTAGAGCGCGCGTACGAATCCCGCTACCCGCAGACTGCCGTTGTGCTGGCGACAGCCGGTTCTTCAACACTCGCGCGCCAACTAATCGACGGGGCTTCGGTTGACGTCTTTGCTTCGGCCAGCTCCACTCAGATCCAACAGGTCGCGGCCGCTGGCCTGCTCGTTGCGGATCCGGACACGTTCGCTAGCAACGAGGCCATCCCGGTTCGCTCACTCGGTAGTCCTGTCACGGATCTCTCGCAATTCGGCGACGACCGATACCGGATCGCGCTATGCGCCCAAGCCGTACCCTGCGGCCAGGCGGCTGATCAGCTGCTCGACCGGGCTGACGTAGCGACGCCGAACGCGTCACGTGAGACGGACGTACTGGCCGTGGCGGGAAAAGTTGCCAGCGGGGAGGCTGATGCCGGCGTTGTCTATGCCTCCGATCTCCAGCACTCTGACGGACGACTAACCCTTATCGAGTCGCCGAACGTGGCACCTGTGACGTCGCAATACGAGATCGCGATTCTGAAGTCCGCGCGAGATAATCCCAGTGCCGCCGACTGGGTTGCGCTCGTCACCGGTCCGGTGGGTCAAGCGGTCTTACGTGATGCTGGCTTCGGACCTGCGCAAAGCAGCGGCTTAGCTGATGGCTAGGCGCACTCGACGACCGGCCGTCCCGCGAGCCGTTCTCGTTCTTGCGGCCCTGGGAATGCTCGTCCTACTAGCGCCGCTAGTCGCCCTGTTCATTCGCACGCCGTGGGCGGACTTCTTTGAACGATTAGGCGCACCGCTCGTCCGCGAAGCGCTGGTCCTATCGCTGGTGACGAGCGCGATCACGGCTCTACTTTGCCTCATCCTTGGAGTACCGATTGCGGTGTACCTCGCGAACGGACGGGGTCGGATGAGAGCCCTCGTCCGGGCATTGGTGATCGTCCCGCTGGTGCTCCCGCCTGTGGTGGGCGGTGTCGCACTCCTTGCGGCGTTTGGTCGAACGGGCGTCCTGGGCAGCCCGATCTACGAGGCGACGGGACTCGCTCTACCGTTCTCAACTGCGGGGGTCGTGATCTCGCAACTCTTCGTTGCGCTGCCATTCATGGTGCTGGCTAGCGAAGGTGCCCTACGGATCCAAGGACGGGAATTCGTAGACGCGGCGGCAACACTGCAAGCCTCGCCCTGGCAGACCTTGACCAGAGTCAGTCTTCCTATGGCCTGGGCGGGAATCGCTGCAGGGCTTGTTCTCTCCTGGGCGCGTGCACTTGGCGAGTTTGGCGCGACCATTACCTTCGCAGGTTCGATCCCAGGTCGGACGCAGACCGTGCCACTGGCCGTGTACGCAAGCCTCGATGTCGACCAGGGAGATGCCATCGCACTGTCCATTGTCATGATTGTGGTGAGTGTTCTCATCCTCCTTCTCGGCCGTGGACGCTGGCTGGGGGCCCTGCGATGAGGCTCTCCGTTGATTGCGTGATCACGTTTCCCGCCCACCACGTCACGGTAGATTTGGTGACATCGGCCCGCGTCTTAGGAATCATGGGACCAACCGGTACCGGAAAGTCGACGCTGGCCGATGCGATCGCCGGACTGACTCCGATCGACAGCGGACGAATTTGCTTCGATGACGAGGTAGTCGATGATGGGGCCGACATTTTCGTACCTAGCTACCAGCGGCCAGTCGCGATGGTCCGACAACACCCTGGCTTGTTCCCCCACATGACAGCCGCGGCGAATGTGGCATTCGGACCACGCTGCGGTGGTGCAGATAAGGACACGGCATTCCATGCCGCCATGTACTGGCTTGATCGAGTCGGGATCGCAGAGCTTGGATCCCGGCGACCATCACAGCTCTCCGGTGGCCAGCGCCAGCTGGTTGCTCTGGCCCGGGCGTTAGCCGTCACGCCACGGATGCTGATTCTTGATGAACCTCTTGCCGCACTCGATAGGCGTACCCGCCGTGATGTCAGCGAGGTGATCGCCGCACAGCTCGATAGCCGATCCGATCTCACGATCCTCATCGGCCATGACTTTGCAGACATCGCCGACCTGGCAGACGAACTCATTGTGTTCGGCGCCCAAGGCACGATTGTTAGCCAGGGGCAACCGCATGACGTCGTCCGGGAGTTGCGCGAGACCGAACTGGGCCAGGTACTAGGCATCGTCGACCAGAGATAGCTGAGGGCCTGGCAAGCAAAAACGCGGTGGTTTCATGGCCCTGAGGCTATGAAACCACCGCGTTTTTGCGGTGAACGTTCTACTAGTTGCGGTAGTCAGACCTGCCGAAGTTGTAGTCCTCCAGCGGCACAGCGGGCCCGGAAGCCTCACCGAATGTTCCGCTGTAATCGACATCGTCGTAGGCGGTGAGCTGGGCGTACATTGCAGCCTTGGCCTCTTCGGTTGGCTCTACCTTGACGTTGCGGTAGCGACTCAGTCCCGTTCCCGCTGGGATGAGCTTTCCGATGATCACATTCTCCTTCAGGCCGAGTAGTGGGTCGGAACGACCCTCTAGCGCAGCCTGCGTGAGGACACGAGTCGTCTCCTGGAAGGAAGCGGCCGACAGCCACGAATCCGTCGCGAGCGATGCCTTAGTGATTCCCATGAGCTCCGGGCGACCAGAGGCTGGTGTCTTACCTGCCTGCAGCACGTCACGGTTACGACGCTGGAAGCGAGCGGCCTCCACCAAATCACCGGTGATGAACTCGGAATCACCGGAATCGATGATCGTGATGCGACGGAGCATCTGGCGAACGATGACCTCGATGTGCTTATCGTGAATCGACACACCCTGCGAGCGGTAAACCGCTTGCACCTGGTCGACCAAGTGCAACTGCACCTGGCGCGGCCCGAGGATACGCAAGACCTGCTTGGGGTCAACCGCACCGTGGATCAGCTGATCGCCGACCGCAACCCGGCCACCGTCTTCGACCAGCAGGCGCGAACGCTTGCTGACCGGGTACCCGAACTCTTCGCCATCCTTCTCGTCCGGAACGACGACGATCTTGCGGATCTTCTCGCTGTCATCGATCTTGACTGTTCCGGCGATCTCGGTGATCGGGGCAACACCCTTGGGGGTACGTGCCTCGAACAATTCGACCACGCGAGGGAGACCGTGCGTGATGTCCTCACCAGCGACACCGCCGGTGTGGAAGGTACGCATGGTCAGCTGAGTTCCGGGTTCACCAATGGACTGGGCTGCGACGATACCGATTGCTTCACCGACATCGACGAGTTGTCCGGTGGCCAGTGAGCGCCCGTAACAAGCAGCACACGCACCGACTCGGCTCTCACAGATCAGCACTGAACGTGCCTTCACTGTGGTGACACCGGCTGCGACGAGATCATCGATCAGCGCCAGGCTCAACTCATCGTCGCGGGCAGCGATGGTCTTGCGGCCAACAACGACGTCGTCGGAAAGCACGCGTGAAGCGGCGGAAGTATCAACGTTGTCGAGAACGCCCATAGTTCCGTCAGCCTTCGTGTAGCCAATCGCGGTCGCCAGACCACGTTCGGTCCCACAGTCTTCCTCGCGAACGATGACATCTTGGGAGACGTCAACGAGCCGACGAGTCAGGTACCCCGAGTCAGCAGTACGCAGCGCGGTATCAGCCAGACCCTTACGAGCACCGTGAGTCGAGATGAAGTATTCGAGCACACTCAAACCTTCACGGAAGTTCGACTTAATCGGGCGAGGAATGATCTCACCCTTCGGGTTCGCCACCAAACCGCGCATACCGGCGATCTGACGGATCTGGTTCATATTTCCGCGGGCCCCGGAGTCGACCATCATGAAGACGGCGTTGTCCTTGGGGAAGTTCTCATTCATTGCGTTGGCAATATCGTCCGTTGCCGACGTCCAGATATCGATGAGTTCCTGACGACGTTCCGACTCGGTGATCACACCGCGGTCGTACTGCTTCTGCAGTTTGTCGTCGCGCTCTTCAGCAGCTGCCAACAACGCGGCTTTCGCCGGCGGAGTAACAACGTCAGAGATCGAGATCGTGACACCACTACGAGTCGCCCAGTGGAAGCCAAGTTCCTTGAGTGCATCCAGTGTTGCTGCGACCTGAACCTTCGGCTGAGTCTCGGCAAGCTCGTTGACGATTCCGCCCAGTTGCTTCTTGCCAATTTCGTAGTTAACGAACGCGAATCCAGCTGGCATCGCTTCGTTGAACAAGGCCCGACCCAGGGTGGTCTCCTGGATGAACGGCATACCTGGCGCCCAGTTCTCTGGTACCTCGACACCGCGCTCAGGAGTTGAGTCTCCGCCGAGCCGGATCTTGATCTTTGCGCGAAGTGACAGTTGGTGGGCGTCGAAAGCCATGATGGCCTCGGCAACCGAACTGAAAACGCGACCTTCCCCATCGTCGCCGTCAACCTGGCCAGTGAGGAAGTAGATGCCGAGCACCATGTCCTGGGTTGGCGAGGTGATCGGGCGACCGTTGGCTGGAGACAGAATGTTGTTTGCTGACAGCATGAGGATGCGTGCCTCAGCCTGAGCTTCGGCGGACAGCGGCAGGTGAACTGCCATCTGGTCGCCGTCGAAGTCAGCGTTGAAGGCAGTGCAGACCAACGGGTGAATCTGGATGGCCTTACCTTCAATGAGCTGTGGCTCGAATGCCTGGATACCCAACCGGTGCAGGGTTGGTGCCCGGTTCAACATGACGGGGTGCTCAGCAATGACCTCTTCGAGGACATCCCACACGACGGGGCGCGAACGCTCCACCATGCGCTTGGCGCTCTTGATGTTCTGCGCGTGGTTGAGATCAACCAAACGCTTCATCACGAACGGCTTGAAGAGCTCCAACGCCATCTGCTTGGGCAGCCCACACTGGTGCAGTTTGAGCTGCGGGCCGACAACGATGACCGAACGGCCCGAATAGTCGACGCGCTTTCCGAGCAGGTTCTGGCGGAATCGACCCTGCTTGCCCTTGAGCATGTCAGACAGCGACTTGAGCGGACGGTTACCTGGACCGGTGACCGGACGTCCACGACGACCGTTGTCGAAGAGGGCATCGACTGCTTCCTGCAGCATCCGCTTCTCATTGTTGACGATGATCTCGGGAGCGCCGAGGTCAATCAGTCGCTTCAATCGATTATTGCGGTTGATGACGCGGCGGTAGAGGTCGTTCAGGTCGGAGGTAGCAAATCGCCCACCGTCGAGCTGAACCATCGGACGCAGATCCGGTGGGATCACCGGAACGGAATCGAGGACCATACCCATTGGCGAGTTATTCGTCTGCAGGAACGCATTGACAACTCGGAGACGCTTCACTGCGCGGGTCTTCTTCTGACCCTTCCCGTTTTGGATGATGTCCTTGAGCTTCTCGGACTCCGCCTGAAGGTCGAAAGTCTGCAGCCGTGCCTGGATTGCCGCAGCTCCCATTCCGCCTTTGAAGTAACGACCGTAACGATCGCGCATCTCGCGGTAGAGAATCTCGTTACCTTCGAGGTCCTGAACCTTCAGGGTGCGGAATCGGTCGAACACCTCATCGAGAGCAGCGATCTTG
Source organism: Actinomycetes bacterium (assembly GCA_047631015.1). GTDB lineage: Bacteria > Actinomycetota > Actinomycetes > S36-B12 > UBA10799 > UBA10799. The sequence continues at coordinate 168 of JBLHZE010000135.1, read as the reverse complement.
GCGTCTGCACGTCGGCGAATACCGTTCATTTCACGCTCGGCGGCATCGCGAACCTTGCGCCGAGCATCTGCCTTGGCACCCTCAGCCTCAAGAGCTGCCGTGTCTTCCTCAAGCTTGAGCTGACGCTTGTTGATGTCCTCGTCACGCTTGTCGGAGAGCTGCTTCTTC
>JBLHZE010000134.1:0-6230 GCA_047631015.1 Actinomycetes bacterium | reverse complement strand
CGACCATCGTGACCGACGATGCGACAGAATTGGACCTAGTCGGCGATGTCAAAACCGTCACCGACGGCGAAGGAAACGTGTATCGCGCACGCTCAATCATCCTGTCTACGGGTTCGGGATATCGCGAACTGGGCGTCCCGAATGAGAAGCGCCTGTCCGGCCACGGCGTCTCGTGGTGTGCGACCTGTGACGGCTTCTTCTTCCGTGGCCAAGAGATCGCAGTCGTTGGCGGTGGCGATTCGGCTATGGAAGAGGCGACCTTCCTCACGCGGTTTGCCGACAAGGTCTATATCATTCATCGCCGCGACGAGTTCCGAGCCAGCAAGATCATGGCCGAGCGGGCTCTGGCGAACCCAAAGATCGAAGTGATCTGGAACACCGCGGTTCTGGACATCCTCGGCGAGAACAAAGTAACCGGAATATCTCTGCGTAATCGGGTGACCGACGCCGAATCCATCCTCGACGTAACCGGCGTATTCGTCGCGATTGGCCACGATCCTAGATCGGAGCTAATCACGGGCCAAGTGGACCTTGATGGCGAGGGCTACGCGCTCGTGGAAGGCCGGAGCACGCGAACAAATATCCCAGGTGTTTTTGCCTGTGGTGACCTGGTCGACCATACCTACCGCCAGGCAATCACAGCCGCCGGCTCCGGCTGTGCAGCGGCCCTGGATGCCGAACGCTGGCTGACCGACCAAGACGATTGACCATCCCAACAAACCTGCGTGGCTGACCAAACAGCCACGTCGTTCGCGGCGTACTCTTAGCTGCGAACGCTGACCCCCACAAGGAGGCACCTATGGGTGCAACAACCGTAGTAAACGATACAAACTTCGCCGACGATGTTCTGCAGTCCGACAAGCCTGTCCTCGTCGACTTCTGGGCTGAATGGTGCGGCCCCTGCAAGATGATCGCTCCCATCCTGGAGCAGATCGCGGCCGATCACTCGGACAAGCTGACCATCGCGAAGCTTAACGTCGATGAGAACCCAGCGACTTCGGCGAACTACGGAATCACCTCGATTCCCACCATGGCTGTCTTCCAGAATGGTCAGATCGTTAAGCAGATTGTCGGAGCCAAACCGAAGGCTGCCCTGCTTGCCGATCTGAGCGAGTACATCAACTAACCACAGTGGTTACCCAAACACCAGTCGAACGCCCCACGCTCCATCTGGCACGGGGTGCTCGTAATCCAGTAGTCGCAGAAGTCCGAGACCGCCTTGAGCGCCTCGGGCTTCTCGACGTTCGCCACGGTGAATCCGATGTATTCGACGACATGGTTGACGCCGCGGTCCGCGCCTTCCAACAGGTTCGCGGAATCGATGTCGACGGCATCGTCGGGGTGGACACATTCCGGCGGCTCGAAGAGGCCAGGTGGAACTTGGGCGACCGAATCATCTCTTACTCCGCCGGGCACCTGGTTGCCGGTGATGACATCGCGCAGCTGCAAGGGAAGCTCAATACCCTCGGCTTCGATTCCGGCCGAGTCGACGGAGTATTTGGGCCCGACACTGACCGCGCACTACGCGAGTTCCAACGCAATGTCGGGACCGATGTCGATGGCACCTGCGGCCCCGCAGTATGGCGAGCCCTGGACCGACTTTCTCGCACAGTCACCGGTGGTGCCGTCGAGAACCTTCGCTCCGATCATGCACACGCAATGGCTCGGACCGGAGTAGCGAACAAGGTCGTCGTTATCGATCCCGGCCACGGTGGTCCAGATTATGGGAATGTCGCGCACCGCCTAGCCGAGTCGATCGTCGCCGACGACCTAGCCCGGCGGATCCAGGGACGCCTCGCGGCCATCGGGACCCAAGCACTACTGACCCGACCTAAGACATTCGAGATCGACGACGAGATCGACGAGACCACCCGCGCTACTTTCGCCAACGAGATAGGTGCTGATCTGGTTGTCTCACTACACACCGATGTTGAGCCAACCGGCCTCGGTCGAGGAGTTTCCACGTACTTCTTTGGGCACGCGAGCGACCATTCGGTCCTCGGTCGCCGATTCGCCGAGCTGGTACAAACAGAGATTGTCCAGCGCACCGAGTTGGTTGATTGCCGGGCACACGGCAAGACGTGGGATCTCCTTCGGGCCACTCGCATGCCCGCCGTGCGGATCGAGTTTGGCTACCTCTCCAATGAGCAGGACTCCCGGCGCCTCGCCGATGCGGATTTTCGCGATGCGGTAGCCGAAGCGGTCGCAGCGGCAATCGTCCGATTTTTTGATCCATCCGAGGAAGACTCCCAGGACTGACCTGCCAATCCAGGGCCGCCCGGCTCGCCCTACGCTGAGGCCATGACCCGTCCGCTGCGAGCTCTCAACGCAGGCGCGCTCGGGGCTGTTGTGGTCCTACTCATGGGCTCCTGTGCTGACCTTGATCTCATCGCGAAAGACGAGCAAGCGAACCGCCTGCAATCAGCTGCCGCCTTCGGAGCGCTTGGCGAGGACATCCGAATCGTGACAGCCGCCGCCTATCCGGGATCAGATAATCTGGATGATGTCGCCCGCTGGCTTAGCCAGTCCTCGGCAGCGCTGGCTATCACCGACGAGCGCTTCGGTGTGTGGACGAACGTCACCAAACAACTGACGTTCGTACCAGAGGATTCTCCCGGGCCCACGCGCGAGATGATCAAAGGCTTTGATGCCGCGTTCGTGAGCTGGACCGCCACCGCCTCGGCATCTCATCGGTCCGTTCGCGCGTGCTTAGAGAATAAAAAGCCGAAGCCGACGAGCCGGTGTCTGGAGGCAGCCGAGGTGTCCAGCGTCGCTGAACGAACGCGTGCGCAAGCCTTGCTGAACGCCCAGGCAACCACGATCGACCGAAGCTTGGCCGGTGTCAGACCCGGAGCCAACAATGAGCCTGCCGCTCCAGACACGTCCGGGTAGGGGATAGGCCCCGCCACAGGAACCGTGAACGTGTCGGAACGCGCGACGATGGCTCAGCCGGGAGGTCGAAGCGAGTAAGATGGCCAATGCGCCGCACGGTGTGAGTCCCAGATCAGTCCCAGAATCGAGGGTGATCACGCAGTGAAGCTCTTCATGAAGGTCGTGCTGACCCTCCTCGTGGCAATAGGCGTAGGGTTCGCTGTCGGGCTGTTGCGGCCTCGAACCATCCTCACCCGGGACAAGATCCAGGCACTCGGACGACAGGTATCGGAGGTGAACGATAGTGACGATGCTCCCACCCAATCCGCCAACTCCGCCGAACCTGCTTAGTCCTCAGAATCCCGGTTCGCGACTCGATCCATGGGTGGGCTCCTACGCCGAACGCGCCCAGGGAATGACTGCATCTGCCATCCGCGCACTGTTCTCGGTCGCCAACCGGCCGGAGGTCGTGTCGCTAGCCGGTGGCGCTCCATTCGTTCAGGCCCTGCCGCTAGACGACTTTGCCGAAACCGCCGCACGGGTAATCCGTGAGCGCGGTGCTACCGCCTTGCAGTACTGCACTGGCCAAGGTGACGAGACGCTGCGTGAGCAGATCTGCGGAGTTATGGAACTCTCCGGGATCCACGCCCACCCGGACGATGTGGTAATCACCACCGGCTCCCAGATGGCACTAGATCTCACGGTGAGGGTGTTCTGCGATCCCGGCGATGTTGTCTTCGTTGAGTCACCTTCCTATGTCGGTGCACTCGGGGTCTTCTCTGCTTACCAATGTGATGTCGTTCATGTGATGACCGATGATGATGGCCTCAACCCTGTGGCATTAGCTGAGGCCATTGACGATGCCCGGATAGCGGGTAAGCGGCCAAAGCTGATCTACACGGTCCCCACCTACCAGAACCCACTTGGGATCACCCAACCGCCAACTCGACGCACTGAGGTCCTCCAGGTCGCCAAGAGCGCCGGGCTGCTCCTGCTTGAAGATGATCCCTACTGTCTCCTCGGGTTTGACGGAGAAGTACCCCGGGCGATTCGCGCCGATGATGCCGATGGTGTCGTGTATCTGGGCTCCTTCTCTAAAACCATCGCATCGGGTCTTCGCGTTGGTTGGGCATTGGCACCCCACGGTGTTCGGGAGAAGCTCGTTCTCGCTTCCGAAGCCTCGGTGCTGTGCCCGTCGAACTTCTCCCAACTCACAGTCTCGGAATACCTAGCCACCTCGCCTTGGCTCGAGCAGATCAAGGGGTTCCGTGAGCTCTACCGGGAGCGCCGTGATGCGCTCTTGGAGTCCATGGAACAGCTGATGCCCCCCGGCACAACCTGGACAGTTCCCGACGGCGGGTTCTTCTCCTGGGTGACCCTGCCCAACGGCTTGGATACCACGGCAATGCTGCCGCGCGCCGTCGCCGGTCTGGTTGCCTACGTCCCGGGCACGGGCTTCTACGTTGACGGTCGAGGCCGTGACGCAATGCGGTTGTCGTACTGCTTCCCCGAACCTGATCGGATCCGTGAGGGAGTTCGTCGACTATCGGGAATCATCGAGACCGAGATCGAGCTGGTCGAGACATTCGGTCCCACTTCCAACGCCGCCCCGCTGTCTCGGCGCGGTCCCACGACCCCATCACCGGAGTTGCCATGAGCGCGCGCGTTGTAGTTATCGCGGGAGGATTGTCACCGGAACGTGACGTCTCCCTCCGCTCCGGGCGGCGAGTGGCCGAGGACCTACGCGAAGCCGGTATCGAGGCACAGGTGCGCGATATCGATGCCACCCTCATCCCCTCGCTTATCGAAGACCCGCCTTCTTGCGCACTCCCGCTCGTACACGGCGTCGCCGGTGAGGACGGGTCCCTCCAGGAGGTTCTGCAATCCATCGGGTTGCCTTTTGTGGGATCCAGTGCCCACGCATGTCGACGGTCATTCGATAAAGCGACCGCTGGCGCGCTACTGGCCGACGCTGGTATCTCGGTACCCGACTCGATCGCACTTCCGCAGACCATGTTTCGCGATCTAGGAGCACCCGTACTGCTCGCTGTGATTACTGAACGACTCGGACTGCCGCTGGTCATCAAACCAAACCGCGGCGGGTCAGCGCTCGGTGTCAGCATCGTCCATGACGCTGGTGGGCTACCGGCCGCGATGGTCGGTGCATTTGCCTACGGCGAGGTCGTCCTCATCCAACGATACGTGCAGGGCACCGAGATTGCGGTGGCCGTCACCGACAGCGGTGATTCCCATACTGCACCACGCGCTATGCCGTGTGTGGAGATCGTCCCTGACAGCGGCCTGTACGACTACGCCGCGCGCTACACCGCGGGAACAACGGAGTTCTTTACCCCCGCCAGGTTGCCAGCCGAGACGCTGGCTGCCGCAGCACAAACAGCGGTGCACGCCCACGAAGTGCTGGGCTTGAGGGACTGGTCGCGCAGCGATCTGATGGTCGATGACGCTGGCACCGCATGGTTTCTTGAAGCCAACGTTGCTCCTGGAATGACCGAGACGTCATTGTTCCCGCAAGCAATTGCAGCCAGCCATACGACAGCCAGTGTGCTGCTGGCGGCACTCGTGCACCGCGCAACGAACCGCGCCGAGAATTGGGGCTAGACCGCGAATGACAAGAAGTCGGCAAACCGCCACCCTGGCTGCTTTAGCGACTGTGGGTGCTCTTCTCTTCGCATTTTCGGTCGTGGCTCTGGCCCTGGATCTCAGCAACTCCATCGGGGAAAACAAAGGTCGCTCGATCGGCGTCACGTTCACCTTCGACAAGGAACAATGCGTCGGGGGAAACGTAGCAGCGAACTTCAGTAAATGTCGATGGTCGGGGACCATCCGTGACGGCGCTGCCGTGCTGGCCACGGACGTGACATACGTCGACACGTTGCCCCCCGATATCGCCGTCGGCAAACAGATAAGTGCCCTGTGGTCATCACTAAATCCAACGCAAGCGTGGAGCGTCGACACGGCGCGAGCCTGGCTGAACTCGATCAGTGCGTTTCTTGTTTCCAGCATCATGCTGGTGATCTTGGGTGCGACAGCAATTATCTGGTGGCGACGCTACGCGGAAGAATCCAAGGCACACCGCGCGCAGCAGTCCCCGTCAGAAGGCGGGCGAGAACGCTCCGAGATCAGCTAGAAATCTCAGCGGGCGGAAGAGCATCGGTCAGAACCGAGTCGTCCAGCAAAGTAACGATCCGGTGGAGGTCGTCGATACCCGAGAACTCAACGACAATTTTTCCTTTGGACTTCCCCATCGTGATGGCAACGCGAGTATCGAGGACGTCTGCTAGCCGATCTGCAACTGCGGCAATTTCTGGAGCCGGTGAGGACACTGCGCGGGAGGCCTT
>JBLHZE010000133.1:0-6255 GCA_047631015.1 Actinomycetes bacterium | reverse complement strand
ACGTTGCCGGAATCATTTGGCGCGTCCTACTCATCCTGATCGCCGTTGCTCTCTTCGTTACCTTTATCGGCTTCCTCGGCGGGGTGGCGTTAGCACTATTCTTCTCGGCGATCGTTGCTGCGCTAGGGATCCCCGTCCAGGCTCGACTGGTGAAGGTCATGCCTAACGCGCTGGCAACCACCCTGACGCTGTTGATGCTGTTCGTCGGAGTCAGTGTCGTGTTTGCATTCATTCTGAGGTCGGTGATCACTGAGGCATCCGGCCTTGCGGCGGCCGCCCAACAGGGCCTTACCCAGATCGAGGACTGGCTGAAAACGGGCCCCCTACAAATGACCGACAATGCCATCAGCCAGCTCCTCCAACAAGCTCAGACGTGGCTGAGCGGCGAAGGGGTGGCAATCGCGAAGGAAGTTCCCGACACGCTCGGGAACTTAGGCGACTTCATTACCGCAGGCTCGGTGGCGATCTTCGGTTGCTTCTTCTTCATTAACAGTGGCAAGGAGATCTGGGGATGGGTGATGTCGTGGGTTCCAGGGCATATCCGCACCGAGGTTGATGACTGCGGGCAGGAGGGATGGAATACCTTATCGGGCTACACGCGCGGCATCCTCATCGTTGCCTTTTTCGACGGTCTCCTCGTCGGTATCGGACTTCAGATCCTGGGAGTACCGCTGGCCGCTGCGTTGGCCGTCATCGTGATGTTTGGGGCGCTGATACCGGTGATCGGTGCACCAGTAGCCACCCTGTTCGCGGCAGTCGTCGCGCTCGCGACAGAAGGGCCCGGTATTGCCCTCCTTGTTGTCGGCCTCACCATCGTCGTTGGATCGTTCGATGGAGACATCATGCAGCCGCTCATCATGGGTCACGCCGTCCAACTGCATCCGCTGGCAATCGTGTCAGCGATCGCGTTTGGCACGCTGACGTTCGGCATCATTGGAGCCTTGATTGCGGTGCCGATCCTCGGGACCATCTACTCGATTGCCAAGTATCTCAGCGGTCGGTCGCTACCCCCTCGGCTCGTCCCCCCCCGCGAACGTCGAAAGCCACGGTGGCCAAAGTTCATCCGTAAACATCGGCACTCGACTGCCCCAGCGCCAGCGAGCTCCACATAAGCCGGTTCAGCTCGGCATGAAGTTGAAAAGAAAGAGCCACCACCTGATGATCAGGTAGGAACCGAAGACGAGCGCGGCACTCGCTTCAATAACCCGCGAGTGTGCCTGCATGAAGTCACCAACTGGCCTCAACCAGATCCGCAGTTTGCTCGTCTCGCTGGTCGGAACCAGCATGGGCAGCCAGGTTGAGGCGGACAGGATTACGACGACGAGGAGCGTGACGAGCACCCGCTCAAAGAACGGTATAGGTGCGGAGACGATGTGCTGCTGTGCAGAGAAGAAAAGCAACAAGGAGGTGACGTTGCGACCTTGCATGATCGCGCCAAAGATGACTTGTCTGCGGTACTGCCCGGATGCCAGCTTCGAGATATTGAAGCGACTCTTGGTATCGGCGGGCTTCGGTTTGGACAACAGTCTCCAGATACCAAAGACCAACAGCAGAACACCCAGGCACACATCGATGACAGCGGAGTAGTCGTTGAGGAGTTCGGTGGAGTACCGGTCCACGTCGCGTTCGAGGCGCTGGATCAGCGACCACATCGCGCTCCAGATGATCACCGCCCACACGAGCATGATGCCCGCCACACCGATAAGGAAGGCTAAAGCGCGTTGGCGCGGGTAATCCTTACGGGCAAGCAATGCGACGACGATGACAGTGATACTCGGGCTGATGGCAGCTCCGACTGCCAGCGGTAGGACGATCCCGACGAGATTAGACATCCCATCTATTGTGGGTGCCCACGACCTACGGTGTCATCTACTACGTACCCATCATCCAAAACACAGAGTGGGAGTCACCTCGAAGGCGACTCCCACTCTGTGGTGTGGCTTGTGGTGCAGAGGACTAAAAGTCCATACCGCCCATGCCGCCGTCGCCGCCTGGCATCGCTGGGGCAGCCTTTTCAGGCTTATCAGCAATGACGACCTCGGTGGTCAGGAACAGTGCCGCGATCGACGCTGCGTTTTGCAGTGCTGAACGTGTCACCTTGGCTGGATCAATCACGCCATCAGCGATCAGGTCGACGTACTCACCTGTAGCCGCGTTCAGGCCCCAACCTGGTTCCAGGTTACGCACCTTCTCGGCAACAACTCCACCCTCAAGACCAGCGTTAATCGCGATCTGCTTGAGCGGAGCCTCGATTGCGACCTTGACGATGTTGGCGCCAGTGGCCTCTTCGCCCGTCAGGTCCAGACCCTTGAACGCAGCTTTGCCAGCTTGGATCAGGGCGACGCCGCCACCGGCGACGATTCCTTCTTCAACAGCGGCCTTGGCGTTACGCACAGCATCTTCGATGCGGTGCTTGCGCTCCTTGAGCTCAACCTCAGTTGCGGCTCCGGCCTTGATGACTGCAACGCCGCCGGCCAGCTTGGCCAGACGTTCCTGCAGCTTCTCGCGGTCGTAATCCGAATCGGAGTTGTCGATCTCGGCACGGATCTGATTGACCCGACCGGCGATCTGCTCGGCGTCGCCGGAACCCTCAACGATGGTCGTCTCGTCCTTGGTGACGACAACCTTGCGGGCACGGCCCAGCTGAGAAAGATCTGCACCTTCCAGTGACAGACCGACCTCTTCGCTGATGACAGTTCCACCGGTGAGGATGGCAATGTCTTGCAGCATGGCCTTGCGGCGATCTCCGAAGCCAGGTGCCTTCACAGCAACGGACTTGAAAGTTCCGCGGATCTTGTTGACGACCAGAGTCGAAAGAGCTTCGCCTTCGACATCCTCGGACAGAATCATGAGCGGCTTACCCGACTGCATGACTTTCTCGAGGACAGGGAGAAGATCCTTGACTGCGCTGATCTTGGAGTTCGCAATGAGGATATATGCATCCTCTAGCACGGTCTCCATACGCTCTGGGTCGGTCACGAAGTAGGCAGAGATATAGCCCTTGTCAAAGCGCATACCTTCGGTGAGCTCAAGCTCAAGTCCGAACGTGTTGCTCTCTTCCACGGTGATGACGCCTTCTTTGCCGACCTTGTCCATGGCTTCGGCAATGATCTCGCCGATTTGTGGGTCAGCGGCCGAGATCGATGCTGTTGCAGCGATCTGCTCAGTCGTGTCAACATCCTGAGCCATATCCAGAAGCTGCTCAGATACCGCTGCGGATGCCTGCTCGATCCCGCGCTTAAGTGCCATCGGGTTGGATCCCGCTGCGACGTTACGCAGACCCTCGCGGACGAGTGCCTGTGCAAGCACAGTTGCCGTCGTCGTACCGTCTCCGGCTACGTCGTCGGTCTTCTTGGCGACCTCTTTGACAAGCTCCGCACCGATCTTCTCGTACGGATCTTCGAGTTCGATTTCCTTGGCAATTGAAACGCCATCATTAGTGATTGTGGGTGCGCCCCACTTCTTCTCGAGGACGACGTTGCGGCCCTTAGGACCTAACGTCACCTTGACTGCATCTGCGAGCTGGTTCATACCGCGCTCGAGACTGCGTCGGGCTTCCTCATCGAAAGCGATAGTTTTCGCCATCGTGTGATGAACCTCCGGTGAACGGAAAATGAGTGGCTAGGCGATGCCCGCGACGGGCGATCCAGCGACTCGACGAACCCTTCTCGCCGCCCACTGGATCTCATCGAATAGCCGATGGTTGTCACTCTCGAATAGAGAGTGCTAACGCCTATTATTGGCACTCGCACCCTGAGAGTGCAAGTGCCCCCCCTCACGACGTGGATTTTAGCCATCACGACGTGCCATACGACCTGGTGGGTTGCGGCCGTACAGCCTCATCGGTACCGCAGGTGTCCGCGCTGACTATCCGCCGGCGACGGCGGGGATAACGGAGATCTGGGAGCCACCCGGTGTGGGAGTTGCCAGGCCTTCGCAGAACCGCACGTCTTCTTCGCCCACGTAGATGTTAACGAACCGGCGAAGTGCTCCGTTGTCATCGAGTACCCGGGCACGAATACCAGCATGGCTAGCTTCGAGTGCGTCGAGGACTCCGGCCAGCGTCGCGCCAGCCTCGGTCGCCGACGGATCAACCGTCACTTCGGCTTCGCCCCCGGTATAGGTGCGCAGAATCGTGGGAATTCGCACGGATACGTCGTTGCTCATGCCAATGCCTCTCGAACTTCGGATACTCGTGGCGCGATAGTCGCAGTCGGACCAACGGACTCGATAACCGCATCCAACGTCTTCAGCCCGTCGCCGGTATTGAGGATGACTGTCTCGGCCGTCGGATCGAGGAGCCCCTGGGCGAGTAACTGTTCGAGGGTGGCTACCACGACGCCACCAGCTGTCTCAGCAAAGACCCCTTCGGTCCGCGCAAGCTTGCGGATTCCATCAACGAGCTCTAGGTCCGTGACAGATCCAATCGCACCGTGAGTGCGCCGGATCACGTCCAGCGCGTAGGGGCCGTCCGCCGGGTTACCGATAGCCAAAGACTTAGCAATAGTGTCGGGTTTGACCGGGCGCACGACATCTTGATCAGCCTGGAAGGCCTGGTAGACCGGAGAGCAGCCAGCAGCTTGCGCACCGAAGATGGTGTATGCCGTGTTCTCGACGAGGCCTAGCTCGATCAGCTCTCGGAACGCCTTATCCACTTTGACCAACAGCGCTCCAGATGCGATCGGGATGACCACCTGTTTGGGTAAGCGCCAACCAAGCTGCTCGGCAATCTCGTAGCCAATGGTTTTGGAACCCTCCGCGTAGTACGGGCGCAGATTAACGTTAACGAAACCCCAGTCGTTTGTTAGCGGATCGCCGATCAGCTCCGAACAAAGGCGGTTGACATCGTCATAGTTACCGTCGACGGCAAGTAGCTTGCCGCCATACGTGGCCGTCGTGACCGTCTTCCCATCTTCCAGATTACTGGGGATGAGCACAACCGACCGCTGGCCGGCGCGGGCAGCCGCGGCGGCTACCGCGTGCGCCAGGTTCCCGGTTGACGCGCACGACAGCGTCGTGAGTCCGAGTCTGCGTGCTGCACTCTGGGCGACCGCGACGACGCGATCCTTAAACGAGTGGGTGGGATTGCCGCTGTCGTCTTTGACCCACAGAGAGGTCATGCCGAGTTCCTGCGCCAGATTGCGCGCATCAACCAAGCGGGTACAGCCAGGTGCGAGGTTCGGTTCCAGCACTGCTCCGGCACTGACCGGCAGGAGTTGCGAATAGCGCCACAGGGAGTTGGGCCCGGCCTCGATCGATTCGCGCGTCACGTGCCCGTAGTTATATTTCACTTCGAGGGGCCCGAAACACTCCATACAAGCGTATGCAGCACCGAGGCTGTAGTTCGCTCCGCACTCGCGACAAATAAGTCCTGTCGCCGGACCAAAGTCCAAGTCATCAACGGCGATATCCGCCGCTACGAGATTGTCAACTGTCATCTTGAGGCCTTTCCTCATCTGTCCCGGTCGCCGCACTTTGCGGTCCGGGTCGGAGTTGGCACCTCTTCCCTCACGTCACACGCGCATGGCGTGACGTCGTGAATGGTTGCCGGGGCTTCTTCGGGCCGGTCCCTCTGCCCCTCTGGATGAGCTGTATTCAGTTAGATACCAACACATTGTGCCACGAGGTTCGTGCGGTTGGTTCGTGAGTGCCATCACTTTTAGTTGGTCATAACACTCAGCGGTTGCGACTATAGCGTGAAATCAGTGTTCAAGGTGAAGGGGTTTGGGCGAATGGACGTACGGGCCGTGGAACTACTGACGCACCGAACGACCGATTCGCAGGACTGGTTGGTAGCAGATTTGCTGCGTTCCAAAGCCTCGCAAAGTATGCGCATCTCGGTCGTCCTCCCGGCACTAAATGAGGAAGCGACCGTCGGCACAATCGTTCGCCAGATCCGGCGAGAGCTGATGTCTCCGACCGAATCGGGCTCCCTCGTCGATGAGCTTGTCGTCCTAGATTCTGGCTCGACAGACCGCACCGCGCGGGTCGCTGTGGATGCCGGAGCAACCGTGATACACCGCGATGACGTGCTCGCCCATATCCCCGCGGTGGTCGGCAAGGGCGAGGCGATGTGGCGTGGTCTTGCCGCGACGACCGGGGACATCGTGGTCTTCGTCGACGCGGACCTTAGGTCGTTCTCGTGCTCCTACATCGTTGGGTTGCTCGGACCTGTACTCGACGACCCGCTCGTGCACTTGGTCAAAGCGGTCTATGAGCGTCCGCTCGTCGGGGACCGCCAGACCTTTCACGCCG
>JBLHZE010000132.1:0-6293 GCA_047631015.1 Actinomycetes bacterium | reverse complement strand
CTTGCTGATCGGTTTGGCAATGAGTCCCAGTCGGGCGAGGACGCGTTCAGCGATGATGCGCCAGGCGTGACTGCGGGTGCCGGACGGTTCGCGGTTACGTCATACCTTGACCACCAGGCCGCCAAAATGGTGGAACGTTTCGATGCTGGAACATATCTGTCCAACACTGACGCGATGTCAACTCATGATGTGGGCAGGGGGCGCGGTGGGGCATCCAAAGCCCTAGCTGACGTCAAGGTTCCGGTTGCCGTCGCCGGCATCACATCCGATCGGCTCTACCCGCTCCATCTTCAACAGCAGCTGGTGGACCTGCTCCCAACAGCAATGCAGCTCCACGAAATTACGTCGGAGTATGGTCACGATGGTTTCTTGCTAGAAGCCGATGCCGTCGGTCGCGTAATTTCAGAGATCTTGCCCATCTGAGGCTAGAGACTGTAGTCGGTTAGGTTCGAATCGGTACCCGATCCATTCGGTGAGTGGCTCGCCGCCAAGACGCTTGTAGAACTCGATCGACGGCGTATTCCAATCGATGACCGACAACTCAAATCGAGCGTAGCCGCGCTCGACGGCAACCTGAGCCACAGCCGCCAGGAGTCGCCTTCCGATGTGATGTCCACGCAAAGCAGGCTGAACATAAAGATCCTCGACGTGGATCCCGTGGTGACCCTCCCAGGTTGAATAGTTGAGAAACCACAAAACCATGCCTCCAACTGCGCCGGTGGATGTCTCAACAGCAACATGACCCCACAACGCAGCTTTGCTCCCATCTGGGAACAGTGACTCCGCGAGCCGCCCGGGAGTTGTGGCAACCTGGTCGGCAGCGCGCTGATGCTCCGCGAGCTCGACGATGAGTCCGAATATCTGCTCGACGTCGGTCGGCTCGGCTGGACGAATCGTCCATTCTGAATCTGTCATGTAGCGCATTCTACAAAAAAACTAGCTCTCATATCCCGTCGAAGATCAGCAATATGCCTGTTAGGGCCACGATCCCCAACATCACCGATAGCAGGATGGGGCCCGCCCGATCGGAGCCGAACAGGCCGAGGTCCAGGTTCTTGAGCCGTACGTAGTACGTGGCGAGAGAGTAGGCCATCAAAGCAACGCCGAGGCCAAGGAGGAGGAGCGGAAGGTGGACCGGCAGTCGATCGCCGGGTGGAAGGATCTCGCCAATCACGATTCCGATCGTGACAACGGCAAGGCCCGTCCGGATCCAGGCCAGATACGTACGCTCGTTTGCCAGGTGATCGCGGGCACGGCTGCCGGTATTCTCTTTGGGTGTGCTGCGAATTCCCATACCTACTTACTACCAGTCGTTTGGGCCTAGGCGCGCGCCGTTGGACAGTAAGTTGGGTTCTCCTGATAGGTCCTGCGATGCGAAACGTGCTGGGCAGCTCATCGCGATACGAAGACAGTTGCGGACATGAGGAGGAGAGCAAGCATGAATGCGAGAATTCCTGGGCCAATTCGATCAGCGCCGAACGCTCCGTCAAGCACTTCCGCCCGAGCCCGCATAAGGCGAGCGCGGGCGTACCAAATAGCGAAAACCCCAGCCAGGACAAGTGTGCCTACGAGACCAGAGAGCACGATCGATATCGTCTGCCGCAACTCAAATCCTAGGATCGTTATCCCGAGTAGCAGGATCGCCAGGACGGTTCGGGTATAGGAAAGGTAGGTGCGTTGGATCGCGTTGAGATCGAGGTGTGTAGTGGCGGGCAGTTCCGACCCCGTTTCATCCCTATGTGTCACGGCTGGTTATCGTAGTAGAGTTAAATGTATCCGGGGAGTGGGCCACGCAGGAGCGCTACGGTGACCTGCCGCGTGTGCCGATAAATGTCATGTAGAAGTGGGTTCGATCTCGGTCACGCTCGCTCAGAATCGTGCGCCCGCAGAGGCAGAAATCGGAGACTTGTCGTGTTCATCGCCCAAAGTCGCCAGTTAGGCGCTGCGGCAGCCATCGTCGCGCTCGTGGCCAGCGGATCTCTCGTCTCTGCTGGGTTGGCCACGTCTGCATATGCGGTAGCCCCCGCAGCCTCGTCGGCAACAGATTCCAATCTGACAATGTCAGGTTGGATTCCCTATTGGTCCCTAGAATCGGCCACGACGTCAGCACTGGAGAACGCCGATCTCTTCACCGATGTCTCACCTTTTTGGTTCGATGCGAAGGCGGACGAATCGAAGAACAGCACAGTCGAAATCGAGGAGACGTGGATTAGCTCGGGTAGCCGTTCGTCAGTGCGGCAGTCACTCCAAGAAGCTGGACTAGAGGTTCTGCCATCAATCACAGACAGCACGGGAACTCTGTATCTGGCGGGGGTTCTATCCGCGCGGAGCAAGCGAACGGCACTTGTCGCTCAAATCGTTAGTGTAGTCGAGACGGGTCAGTATGACGGGATCGACCTCGATTTCGAAACGTTTGCATTCAGTGACGCGCAGGCAAGCTGGGCAAGTACCAAGCCATCGTGGATTGCCTTCATCACTGAGCTATCGGCTGCCCTACACGCGAAAGGAAAGATACTGGCCGTATCGGTACCTCCTATGTACTCCGACAGCAGCGGGTACTGGGTCTATGCCTTCCGCGAGATTGGTCCGTATATCGACAAGCTGCGGATCATGGCGTACGACTATTCCTGGTCGACTGCCGGTTCGATCGGTGGCCCGATGTCATGGGTCCGGGCCCTTCTGGGCTACACGGTCGATGCCGTTGGTCGAGAGAAAGTGTTCCTCGGAACTGCCGCATACGGCAGAGACTGGGTGACCAGCGCCGATGGTAATGGGTGCCCGAAAACATCGGGAGAGCGGGCGAAGCTGACCCGCGTGATGCACAGCGACTCCGTGACCTTCACCGCTGCGTGGGCTCGCGATAGCGCAAGCCAGGAGCGCAACCGGGTCTACACCGAGCCCTACAACAACGGCAAGTGCACTCTGACGCGTAGCGCGTGGCTTCCTGATTCGCAGACCACCTATGCCCGCTGGCAGATTGCCAAAGAGTTCCAGATTGCTGGCCTAGCGCAGTGGATGATCGGCACGGAACAAGCGGGCCAATGGGATGTCCTGCGGTCCGCAGCCTACGGCCACTCACCCCAGACCCCGGTTCCGCCAGTCTCCTCGCCTGCTCCTGGACAGTCGGGTTCAGAACCGAGCGCGCCGCCGCCGACTGAGCAGAGCGGGGCCGAGATCACTCGACCGATATCGCTGCGCGCAGCGAAGATCAAGAAGAAAAAGGTGGTACTCCGAGGTCGAGTCACCGCAGCCGCTCCTGTGACGGTGAAGATACTTCGGAAGACTCGAAGTAGCCGGCGCGTGCTGGCAACCGCCATATCCCGTCGCAACGGTAAGTTTCGCGTGGTCATTCGCAGTTCCAGCCAGACCCTACGACTGAAGGCGAAATCCTCAATCGGTCGTAGTGCATCACTCGTCGTGCGTCGTTAGCGAGTCGGCGCCGCTGCGACGGCTATGGTCAAAAGATGGGCGCACGACTAGGAGTCACAACAGCAATGGCGGTCATCTTGTTGGCGGCCGCCGGTGAGCGGCGGCGACGGTCTGTGGTCGGTCGAGTCGCGGATGCGGCGACGCAGGTACTCGATGTCAATGCAGTGGTCGAGTCAGTGGATGTTGAAGCGGTTGTTGACCGAATTGACATCAATGAACTTATCGAGCGCATCGACATCGACCGGGTCATCGCCAGAATCGACCTGAACGAAGCACTCGACGGTGTCGACCTCGACGAGCTAGTCGCACGCATCGATATCAAGGCGATAATGCAACGGGTAGACGTCGACGAGCTCGTCGTTCGGGTCGACCCCAATGCACTGCTCGACCGCGTCGATGTGGATCAGTTCCTGGAGCGAGTGGATCCAGACCGCCTCCTGGACCGGATCGACCCCAACCGTCTCCTTGACAGGGTTGAGCCCGATCGCCTTCTTGATCGAGTCGACCCGAACCTACTTCTAGACCGCGTTGATCCCGATCAGCTGTTGGACCGGGTGGACCCGGATCGGTTATTAGATCGCGTGGACCCAAACAGGCTGCTCGATCGCGTCGATACGAATCGAATTGTGGCTAATACCGACCTGAATGCTGCGGTCGATCAAGTTGACATTGATCGGGTGATGGAGCGGGTCGATGTCACCTCCATCATCGATCGCGCGGGGGTCCCGGAGCTAATCCGAGAGAGCACCGGACAGGTAGCCGGATCCGTTCTGGACGTCGCCCGCCGCCAGATCGTTGCCATCGATCAAGTCATCATGGGACTTGGTGGGCGAATAGTCGGCCGCGGCGCTGGTGAGCTCGACCCAGGGCCGCCCCGGTTGCTAGCGGGGGAGTCATCAGCGACTGCGGATGGACGTGGGATTGTCACCGGACACT
The DNA here is from genome assembly GCA_047631015.1 of Actinomycetes bacterium. Taxonomy (GTDB): domain Bacteria; phylum Actinomycetota; class Actinomycetes; order S36-B12; family UBA10799; genus UBA10799. Next base: position 1,928 of record JBLHZE010000132.1, on the reverse strand, counting down.
ACGCCGGTCCACTGAGCCGTCTGTTGTCGTTCAGCTTGGACGTAGGCATCATCTTCCTTGTCTTCACCCTATTTTCCACGCTCGTCTTGTTCCTTGCAAACGTCATCTTTGGCTGGGAAGGGAGTATCAGCCCGAAACAAACGGTGGTGGGATTCCTGCTGCTGCTGGGGTGGGCGTTGTCCTACAGTCTTGTGAGCCTTGTACTAGCATCTCGGACCCTAGGCAAGGCGGTCGTCGGACTGCGAATCGTCTCACGGGATGGCGACCCGCTACGCGCCGGTCAAGCGGTCATTCGAGTCTTGGCGACCCCACTTTCCCTCGCGACCTTCTTGGTCTCTTACCTTGGGCTGTTCTTCGGCAAAGAACACCGTGCACTGACCGATGTGCTCGCTCGCACTGCCGTTGTATACGACTGGGGTGATCGGTCAGCCGAGATGCCTGCACCGCTGACGCAATGGATCGCGCGCCGGGGAGTCGACCTCCAGGACCCCAGCCAGGCTACTTCTTAGTCGGCTATCGAACGCCGATATCCTCGGTACGGTCCGCCCATGCCATCAGGAACTTGCGCCCAGGCTTGGGGCCAGAGTTTCCGAACTCAATCTGCATCTTTTTTCTTTGGACCAGACGCCCGAACGCGGCATTAGCTTTCGTGTTGCGCGACTTGGCTAGGACTCCCTTACGAAACCGCTTGACGTGCTTGGAGTCGCCGCCGATGCGAACAGCGGCTTTTAGTTCCTTGACATTGATGCTCGGCCGAACCCAGGTCTTCGATGGCTCGTAGGTCAGAGTCCATGGCTTGTTGAGGTAGTTGTAGCGGCTGTAGGCGGCAGCTGAGTAGTTACCGGCACCTTGCACGGGTGCGCATCCCTTGAAGGTGGCCAGGTGTAAGTGGGGCCCAGTGCTGTTGCCAGTATTGCCGCTAGTACCCAACGCAGTTCCGGTTCCTGGTACAGGCTTTCCGTTCTTACCCATTTGTGGTCCGGAGACCGTCTCGCCGACGGCGACAGTGACCCCAGGCGACATGTGTTGCCAGTAGCTCGATACCTGTTCGCCACGAACGGTGTGGCATAACAGAACCCAGTTCGACGGGGAGTTCGATCCAGGGTTATATCCAGGCCGGTTATTGGAAACTCCGTCGTTGGTGCCGATGACAACGCCATCCCGAGGTGTGTACAGAGGTGTGCCGGTCCATAGGCCGACATCCCACGCTCGGTGCGCAGCGCCATTGCTGTACGCCCAACCTGCCGTCAACCGAGCGGCTACGTCCCACGACGGTGACTTCACGGTTGCACCGGCAGACTTCCCCACCCAGCTACTGCGATTCAGCGGGATAGCTGGCAGAGTCGCTTCACCGTCGACCCCAAACTCACCGTGCGCGCCATGCGCGCCAGCTTCGACTTTGCCTGGTTCGACGTGACCGCGGTCGTCGTCGCTGGCGCCAGGGATGATCCCTGCCCGCGGTGCAGCACTGGCGGATGTTGGTGCCCACAGACCACTAACAGCGACGGCGGCAACAGCGGAAGCTGCTAGGAGGGGCTTTGCCCGTATACGAGAGTGCGACATGGGGAGGCTGCCTTCGAATCGAGTCGTCGTACCGGACATGGTGCGACGTTGTGCGACGTTGTGCGACTACAGATTGGCGCTTTCACGCGTTCACAAGAGGCTCAACCGTCCATAACGGGTGCAGATATTGGTGAACGTTTAGCCAAGCAGACTGACACTCGAAAGCGTGACTCATCGATGTTTTGAACGTCACACGGAGATTCGAGTAAGCGCTTGAGATCCAGATGGATATGTGAGAGAGGCTAGTTCACGCCGAAATTCTCGTTCCTCTTCGCGAGTTCACGCAGGAATTTGCGCTTGGGTACCCCGCTGCGCCCGCGCCAGCCGATCGATGCTTTCGTCGTCGAGACCAACCGACGGAAATT
>JBLHZE010000131.1:0-6349 GCA_047631015.1 Actinomycetes bacterium | reverse complement strand
GCTCGCGAGTCGGTCGGCTCGCGCGATGAGCCACGTCCTTCAACTGCTCGACGGACATTTGCGAACCGAACTCCGACCCGGCCATTCGCGAGATCGTCTCTTCCATCAACGTCCCGCCAAGGTCATTGGCGCCGGCACTAAGCAACTCAGCGCAGCCATCTGGACCGAGCTTGACCCAGGAAACCTGAATATTGTCGATTGCGCCATACAACATCAGTCGGGACATCGCCGTGACGGCGATGTCATCGCGCTTTGTTGAGCCGGGGCGAGCCACACCCGCCAAATACAGCGGCGCATTGTGATGAACGAACGGCAAGCCGACAAACTCCGTGAAGCCGCCGGATCGAAACTGTACTTCTCGTAGTAACCGCAGGTGCCGCACCCAATGGATGGGGGCATCGACATGGCCGTACATCATCGTGGAGCTACTTGGGAGCCCGACGTCGTGCGCGGTGGTCACAACATCGATCCAAGCGGCCGTGGGCAGCTTGCCTTTTGTCAGAATCCAGCGAATGTCGTCATCGAGGATCTCTGCCGCCGTACCCGGAATCGAATCTAATCCCGCGTCTTTCGCTGTCGTCAACCACTCGCGCACCGACATCCCTGAGCGAGTCGCGCCGTTCATAACTTCCATCGGGCTGAAGGCATGTAAGTGCACGCCAGGGCGCCGTGCCTTCACTGACCTAGCTAGATCAAAGTAGGCGGTTCCCGGCAGGTCTGGGTGGATCCCGCCCTGCATACAGATTTCGGTGGCCCCCGCCAGCCACGCATCATCGACGCGATCCCCGATCTGCTCTGGGGTGAGTGTGAAGGCGTCCGCATCTGTTTTTCGTTGGGCGAAGGCACAGAACCGGCAGCCGGTGTAACACACATTGGTGAAGTTCAGGTTGCGGTTCACAACGTAGGTGACCTCATCGCCCACCACATCGCGGCGCACCTCGTTGGCTAGGCGACTGAGTTCCACCAGTGCCGGACCGCTCGAGGACATCAGGGCCAGCGCTAGATCTTCATTCGCTGGATCGGCCAGTGCGGCCGGATTGTCCGCGGCCAGTCGCAAACCTGCCGTGACATCAGCATCGACCGACTCCCTATCACGATCCAACGTTGGCATCGAGGGACGGGCATCCACTCGATCCGCCAGCTCACTCCAATCGCCGTACACGTCGGCGAAGTCACTGCGACGGTCGTCTGTCCGACCAGTGATATCGATGGTGCGGTCCAGCTCAGTTCGCCCCCCGGCCTGAGTATTCGCGAAGCCGGTATACGAGTAGTCGGGCCGTTGCCAAGGGCGCCCGATCGGCCGGGCGTGCGGATCAGCAAGCCCGTTAGGATCGGCCAGAACGGCTACGTGGTCACCAACGTGTGGATCGATCCACTGAGCACCCGTCACGTATTCAGGATGTGCAGTGAGCCGAGGCGTCAGGGTGTATCCAGCAGCCTGCGTCACCTCCCGCATCGTGTCCAGATGTGGCCAGGGACGCTCCGGGTTGACGTGGTCAACCGTCACTGGGCTGATCCCGCCCCAATCATCAATCCCGGCAGCTATCAATGCGACAAGTTCGGCCTCGTCTGTCAGATTCGGCGGTGCCTGAATCCGGACCTTAGGTCCCAAGAGAATACGCGCGGTGGCAATTACGGCAAGGTATTCCTGCGACGGAAGATCTGGAACGTTAGCCATCGCGGTCGCTGGTTTCGCTCGGAAGTTCTGGATGATGACTTCTTGGATGTGCCCGTACTCGAGTGCGCATCGACGCAGTTCACGCAGCGCGTCCACGACTTCAGCTGCGGTCTCACCGATGCCGAGAAGTAGCCCGGTAGTAAACGGAATCGCCAACCGTCCGGCATCAGCTAGCACGCGCAGTCGGACAGCGGGGTCCTTATCTGGAGACCCGTAGTGAACCTCACCTGGGGTGGAGAACAGCCGTTCGGATGTCGTTTCCAACATCATCCCCATCGATGGAGCGACCGGGCGCATTCGGGCCAATTCATCCCACGACATGACGCCGGGATTCAGATGTGGCAGGAGCCCGGTCTCTTCTAACACTAAAATAGCCATTGCGCGCAGGTAGGCCAGCGTGCTGTCGTAGCCGCGTGCATCAAGCCACGTGCGGGCCGCTGGCCAGCGCTCTTCGGGGCGGTCACCGAGAGTGAAAAGTGCCTCCAAGCAGCCGTTCGCTGCTCCCTCGCGGGCTACCTCCAGCACCTCCTCGGGCTCGAGGTACATCCCGTGTCCGGTCTCGCGCAGCTTCGCCGGAGAGGTGACGAAAGTGCAGTAGTGGCAACGATCTCGACAGAGTCTGGTGAGTGGGATGAAGACTTTCGGCGAATACGTGATGATCGATCCCAGCCCGCGGCCAGCGATCCCTTGATCACGAATTCGCCCAGCGATAGCCATCAGTTCATCGAGGTCCTCGCCGCGCGCCGCCAGTAGGGCGCTCGCTTCAGTGTCATCGATTGCCTGTCCACGACCCGCCCGCGAGATGGCTCGACGGATCTCTCTACTGGTGGGCTGGTTCGGCTCGCTCGACTTATTGCTCAGATTAAGATGCACGAGATCACTGCGCTCAGGGGCAGTCACCGGCGTCGGCAACTCGACCGGCTTTCCGACTGAATCTGGCTCACTGACAGTGCCCACAAGTACCCAGCGTAGGCGACTCCTGGGAGGATCGACCTCATGCAGGTAGCAGTTCTAGCTGGCGGGATCGGCGCGGCGCGGTTTCTCAAGGGGCTCGTCAACGTCACTCAAAGCGAAAAAGGAGACAGACCAACGGGAAATTCGGATCTTCCCACAACCGACATTACTGTCATCGGCAACACGGGCGACGACATTCGCATGTTCGGTTTACAAATTTGCCCGGACCTTGATTCGGTCATGTACACCCTCGGCGGGGGCGCGGATGAACAGCGCGGCTGGGGCAGAGCAAACGAGACGTTCACCGTCCTCGAGGAGCTACGCGCCCACGGCGCGCAACCTGATTGGTTCAACCTCGGGGACCGCGACTTTGCCACCCACATTATTCGTACCCAAATGCTCGAAGCCGGGTATGCGCTATCGACTGTGACCCTCGCCCTGGCGACGCGGTGGAAGCTACCCCTGCAGCTCATCCCGATGAGCGATGATCGCGTCGAGACTCACATCATCGTGGCAGATCCACAGACCGGCGAGGAGACGGCAATCCACTTCCAGGAATGGTGGGTAAAGCACCGAGCCGCGCTGCGCGCACAAGAGTTTGTCTACGTTGGACAAGACGAGGCTCAGCCCGCCCCTGGAGTCATCGAGGTGATCCGCGATGCCGATTTGGTCATCTTGCCACCATCAAATCCCGTCGTCTCGCTTGGGCCGATTCTGGGTATGGCCGGGATTCGCCGGGCTCTTGCCGAGACTGCAGCCCCGATCGTTGGAATCTCCCCGATCGTCGCCGGTGCACCCGTGCGCGGAATGGCCGACGCATGCCTGAGCGCGATCGGCGTACCAACAACAGCGAGCGGCGTTGCCCAGCACTACGGCGCCCGACGCAGCGGTGGCATTCTTGACGGCTGGATCGTTGACAACGCCGACAGTGCCGAGGTCCACGAACTGACGGCGCTAGGAATCGAGGCCGTTGCCACAGACACAATCTTTAGCAATCCCGGGGCGGGCGATTCCGTTGCCCAACTGGTACTGGACCTGGGTCGGCGCCTCGCCCGAGGCGCGCGCGATTCAGCGAATAACCAACGGGACCGCCAATGACCGCGGGTCTTCAGATCGTCGCAGTTCAAGGTGTTGGAGAGATCGACGAATCTACCGACCTCGTCGCAGAAATCGCACCACTACTTGGCCAACTCGCCTGGCCCGACGGCACCACCGGACTTACTGATGGTGACATTGTCTCCATCACCAGCAAGATCATTGCGAAGGCCGAGGGGCAAACCCGCCAGGCCAGCGATCGCGAGCAAGCTATCACCGAGCAAACCGCCCGGGTGATCGCTACCCGCGAATCGGACCGCGGGACCACCCGAATCGTTGCCACCAAGCACGGCTTCGTGATGGCAGCGGCAGGTGTTGACGCCTCCGAGACGGCGCCGGGAACCGTGGTCCTTCTCCCCGACGACCCAAACCAGTCAGCAGCCACGCTACGCAACCGACTCGCTCAGAAACTCGACCTTTCGCAGCTCGGAGTCATCATCACTGACACTTTTGGTCGACCATGGCGAGAAGGTGTAACAGACGTGGCGATTGGGGCCGCGGGGGTCCATGCTCTCGTTGACTACCGCGGTCAGCGTGACCGCTACGGAAACGCCCTAGAAGCAACCATCACAGCAGTCGCCGACCAACTCGCCGGCGCTGCGGAACTTTCCTCGGCGAAGACCGCCGGGACTCCGGTGATGGTGATTCGTGGAGCGGGACATCTGGTAATCGACGACCCAGGAGACAACAAATCTGCCGACTTGGGGGCGGCTGTACTCATCCGAGATTCAGCTACCGATCTGTTCTCTCTTGGAACCGCCGAGGCAATTGCCCAGGGACGCCGCGAGGCCGTCTTCCACCGACGGACAATCCGTCACTTCACCAACGAGCCAGTCAGCGATACTGCGATCACTAGCGCTGTTTCGGCCGCCATTAGTGCCCCAGCTCCGCACCACACGACGCCGTGGCGATTCCTACACATTAAGGATGGGCAACGCCGGATCGCGCTCTTCGACGCAATGCGCGAGCAGTGGATCGCTGACCTCAAACGCCTTGATAGCTATTCCCCAGATTCAATCACCAAACGTATTAGACGTGGCGATGTCCTGCGAAACGCACCGGCCGTTGTTCTGCCGTTCCTCCAGCTGGGCGACGCCGCGCACTCCTATCCCGATAAGTCGCGAGGCGGATTCGAACGAGATTTGTTCATGGTTGCCGGAGGTGCCGCCGTTCAGAATCTGCTGATTGCACTGGCTGCCGAAGGTTTGGGCTCAGCCTGGATCAGCTCAACGGTGTTCTGCCCAGATGTGGTCCGGAGTGTCCTTGATCTTCCCGACGACTGGCAACCTCTCGGAGGCGTCGCCATCGGCCATCCAGCAAATGCGGCTCCTGCCCGCACGCCACGAGATCCCGCTGACTATCTGTGGACGATCTAGCACCCTCGTTTCTACGTTTTTCGCCTGGTTGAAGCTACCCTGCGCGACCAAACCGGCACCTAGGAAACCAGTCAGACGAGCTAAACGTCGAGGCCCGCCCCAACACGTCACCCCTCGCTCACCTAGCTAACGGCTGATCCACGCTAAAGGTGTCAGGGCAACACTTCTCTTATTAGGGCCCACTGGACGCCGGCATCCCGGCGCGGCCGGTGTTGTCAGTTGAGCGAGTGGCCCCTGACGCAGAGGCTGATTTCTCCACGGCAGGCGTATTTATTTCTGGTGTCTTCGTTTCAGAAGTCTTTGTTTCAGGTGTCTTCGTTTCAGAAGTTTTCGTTTCAGAAGTCTTTGTTTCAGAAGTCTTTGTTTCAGGCGTCTTAGTGGGCGAAGATGTCGGACTCGCCGACGCTATCGGGCGTGTCGATGATTCTTCTGGCTGCTTGCGCTTAGGCCCGGGGGTCAGCCGAGACGCCGACACTAAAGTCGCACGAAAAAACTTGTCGTCGCTTTCTTGAGACTTGCATTCGGTAACTGGCCGTTTGACTGATCCATCGTCGCTTACGATCAACGCATTTTCGCCCTGGTAGGCAATACCCTCTGGACGCGTGCCGTCAGTGAAGGTGTAATCGATGCTTTTTAGCTTCTGTGTGCCCTGTGCGCCGTCCCATTCGAACAAGCCAAAGTTTGGCGGTGGGTCGTTGAGAGCGCCACCGACGATCAACCAGCCATTGCTGGATTCCGTCATGGCACGGATGCCCCTGTCCTCGCCAAGGTCTAGTCGGGCATGGACAGTTATCTCCGGTTTCGTATCGACGTCGGCAACAATAGCGGCCGGGTTCGCGAGACGTAGAATCCACGCCTTGCCGTCAGTGACGGGCGAACGAAGCCCGATAAGCAGGCCCTTCCCGTCCGTCGCCAATCCCTCGATGTTGAGGCCACCTTCTTTGGGTGCTGTACCGGAAGGCTCCCCCGGTTCTAGGCTGGCCGGTAGCGGCGGAATGAACTTCAGTTTGTCTTTAATTCCGGCTGTATTCCGGAGTGTGGGCAGCAGGTTACGCGCCTTTCCGGAGAGGTCTCCGCTGTTGGTGGCTGTCGGCACATTAGTTGCGAGGAAGATCATGCGGTTGGGTCGATATTTGCCACTCTTGTTTAACCCATGCGAACCGATCCAAAAAACTTGTTCGCCAATCTGAGCAGCGCCCTCCAAATCCATTTCGCGCTTCTTAGTGAGTTCGCCTTTACCATCTAT
>JBLHZE010000130.1:0-6363 GCA_047631015.1 Actinomycetes bacterium | reverse complement strand
AACGATAAAGTCCTTGCGCAGAATGGGCACATCGACTGCTTCGCGGACTGCGGCAAGGTCGGCTAACGATCCTTTGAAGCGGCGTTCCTCCGTCAATACGGAGATGACACTGGCTCCGCCCTCTACATAGGTCGCCGCAAGGCTGGCCGGGTCCCGGATTGTCGCGAGCTGGCCCTTACTGGGACTGGCTCGCTTGACTTCGGCGATGACTGATACCCCGTCACTACGAAGCATCGACATGGCATCACGTGCAGGTGCGGCGTCGGCCGCACGGTTCTTCAGTTCATCGAGGGACACAGCTGCTTGACGTGCAGCGAGGTCCTCGCGCACGCCTGCCACGATCTCATCAAGCACGGTCACGGCCGTCAGCTTATCGACCCGCCTGGTCTGCGGATGTGCGCGGCCTTACCCAAGACCAGAGGGAAGGAATCCGATCCCAGGAATATTTCGAACAATTGTGAAGATTGCAATCGCCGCAACCAAGATCACCGTTGCGGTCCGCTGAATCGTCAGAAACCTCTCCGAACGCAGTGGTGGTCCAGCATCCGTGCGCCATTTGCGCAGGATCAGCAGACCGATCCATACCGCGACCAGCGGAAGGAGAAACACCGCCAGTATATTCTGATCCAACGCGGCACCGACATTCCCCTCCATCAGGGAGTGGACACATCGCAACCCACCGCAGCCCGGACAATCCAGTCCGGTCAGGACTTTGAGTGGACATGGCGGGTACCCCGCACTGAGGTTCGGATCGACGAGTCGTACATATGCCGCCCCACTGAGAGCGACGACAGCGCCTGTCACCGGCCAAAAAAGCCGCCGCAGTCGCGATCGCGTGGGCGTGGTCTGGGCAGGTGGTCTCGTCGCTACTGTCACAACACACCCGCCTCAAGAAACCGACCCGCTCTACCTGTTCCTATCAAGATAGCCATTGTGACGATCCAAAGCACAACACTGACCAAAACCCACGCCCGAGCGATCCTGGCGCAGCGCAGAGCAGAGCGGCGATCGCCATGTGACCATCGGATCGACACCTGAGCAGCAAAGTAGAGGGCGACAACGCCAGTCGGTGAGAAACAACACAGTGTAGCGACGATCGAGGGGGCCAGCCAACTCGACGGCACTCGATCTGAGCCGGCGAGTGGCCTCAGGCCGCTGATACCGGGCCCATCGTTACGGGAGCCACCTGCAGCAAAAGCACCAGTCTGCGAGCTATCGCCGCTACCGGAGGCACGGCCGTGACGGCCTGGATCTACTTGGGGCACACCCACATTGATACCCCATACGGTGTCTGACCAGTCGGGAGGCTAGCCGCCAGCAGGTCGGGATTCTCATTGCGGCTAGGACAGTTCTAGGCCGGAGTGGTCTCTCTCGAGTCAACGATCTCCCGTGCCAATGTCACGGTGAATCTGGCACCACCCTCGGCTGCACCCCCGGCCTGCGCACGGCCACCAAGTCGCCCGGATAAGCGCCCAACGAGCGCGAGTCCGACGCCACTACCGACTTTTCGGATTCCCCGATAGCGGTTATACAGCTCTGCTGGTTCAAAAGCCACAGCACAATCGTCCGATGTCAGACCCGGCCCACTATCCCGCACCTCGATCTCGACTGTGTGCTCATCGTCGGCTGCTGGGCGCACTGCGAGCGTCACCGACCCTCCGCTCGGCGTCACCCGTAGTGCATTGGTGCACAGATTGTCGATGATCTGGCGAACGCGCAGCGGATCCGTCCGACCGACGAGTGGACTTACGGGCACCTCGGATTCAAAGTGCAGTCCCACGGCGGCGCACCGGTCCTGCCAGATACGGGACGCGTCGATCGCGATCTCCGCAAAATCCGTGGTCACCCCAGTAATTCGAAAATCGACTGCATCAAGGCGGGCTAAGTCAAGGAGGTCCGAAACTAGGAGGTTGAGCCGGTGAGCCTCCGCAGACATCGTCGCCCCAGTTGCCGCAACATCTTGGTCATCGACGATTCCATCAGACATGGCTTCGGAGTAGCCCAAAATCGTCGTGAGCGGAGTCCTGAGTTCGTGAGAAATCGAGAGCAGGAACTCACGCTGACGCCCTTCGCTTTGTGCGAGTGCGTAGCGCAGTTCGTTGAGCGCTTCGTTGAGCTCGGCAATTTCGCGCGGACCGGTGACTGCCAGCTCCACATCGCGATCTCCCGCCCCGAGACGTTTGGCGGCATTGGCTGCCGTTCGCAATGGCCGCGTGAGACGGCGCGACAGCAACAGACCGAAGAGAATGGCAATCGCCACACCGACGGCCAGTGCCACGCCAAATCGGGCGGCTGAGGCAAGCGCGATCTGGTTGGTTGCGCTAAGCGGTTGCACGAGAACGACGGAACCGCCATTGTTGAGTCCTTGGGCAGCGAGCAGGACTTGTTCACCGCTGACGTTTCGGATCCCATCAACGGAATCCCCGTTCGCCAGATCGATGACATCTCGACGCCCCAAAAGACCCGGAATCTGAGCACCGCGAGGAGCATAAACAGCTGTTATCTGCTGGCTTCTGAAGGTCTCTCCGAGTCGATTTTCGATCAGGTCGGATCCAACCTCTGGACTACGTTCAACAGCGGCCGCCGTCGTATCGGCCAACCTTTGCAGACTGACGAGAGAGTCTTGTTCAGCGGTTTGCTGGGCAAGCGGCCACGCAACCAACCCTGCAACGAGGACCGCGACAACAGCTGCCGCTGTCGTTGTGAGAGCAATACGGGTGTTAAGTGAGAGACCGCGTGCTTTCGTATCGAGCTTTTTGGCAATCGAGACTGGTACACCGGGAGCGTCACTTGGCACGAGTTGGTCAGCTGGCCCGTTCGTCGACGGAGTATCCAACTCCACGGACTGTTCGGATTATCTGCACTGGCTCCAACTTGGCACGCAACTGAGCCACATGAACGTCGACCGTTCGCGACCCAACGGCGCTGGAGTAGCCCCACACATCCGTTAGCAATTCGTCTCGTCCAAATACCTTCCCGGGGTTGCGCAGGAGGAAGACCAGTAGATCAAATTCGGTCGGAGTAAGTTCAATCTCAACGCCATCGACCAGACATCGTCGAGTGGCGGTATCTACCGACACTCCGTGCATGGAGAGTTCGGCCTTCGGCTCAGCCGGGGCGACAGCGGCGGATCGGCGTAACACTGCCTTGACTCGGGCCACCACCTCTCGCGGGCTAAATGGCTTCGTGATGTAGTCGTCAGCCCCAAGCTCAAGGCCCAGCACCCGGTCGATCTCGTCATCGCGCGCCGTGCAAAAGAGAACGGGAGTCCAGTTCTGTGCGGCTCGCATAGCCGAGCACACGTCCGTCCCGGACCGACCGGGCAGGCCGACATCCAGAATCACCGCCGCTGGGTTGCGCGTGAGGATCACCTCGAGTGCTGCGTTGCCGTCACCGATCGCCTCAACGGTGAAGCCGTCTCGCTCGAGGTAAAGCGTGAGAAGATCCGCAATCGCTGGCTCGTCTTCTACGACAACAACGAGTCCGCGGCTTCGCTCAGTCATCTGTCCCCGGCAAGGCGTGGTTGAGGTGCAAAACGGTGCGCTTAGGCCGAGCCCTTGGGATACTGCCCTAGGCCCGCCATCGCCATTGCTTTACCGACGATCGCTCCGACGATAAGCATCCCGACTCCAACCCAGAACAGCCACGGTTGAGCAATCGTCACACCCAACGTACCGACCACGAACGCAAGCAACATGATTATGACGGCTGTCCATGCAGCGGGGGTATTGCCTTCATGCGGATCACGCATGAGCGACTCGTCGCGGACTCGTGGCTGGCTCATTTCACTGCCTCCTGCTGGGAATCGGACGCTACCCTGCGTCCCGCTGCGGGGTTAATATCGTCATTCTGGCACTTGTTCAGTTCGGGAGTCATGGCGGCGCGCCAAATTTACCCTGGTTCGCTGTTCGGGAGGTACGCCCTGCGCTCACACAGTCGGGTCATTTCCCTGGTCGAGAGCATCCCAATCGGAGACCTCCGATTTTTGCTTCTGTCCATCCTGGCGAGCTGATAGCCGTCGCCAACCTGCTCCCCTCAGCATGGTGAAGACGCCCGATGCCGCAATCGCGAAGCCGCACAGCACGGTCACGACCCACCACATCGTTTTCGTCGGTGACGTTCCCAAGGCATCCCGTGACTGACTCGTATCGGCGCCAACAACGATCTGGTCGAGCAAGAGATAGAGCAATGGCGCCGCAAGCACCGCAGCCGCGGACCCGAGCACAACAACCCCGAATACCTGACGGGCTCGACCACTCGTGGCAACGATGCCTACGACAGAAGCCCATGCGAGCCACGCACCGGCCAACCCCACTGGGTAAAGAGCTGCGCCGCTCACGTCGACGGACTCCGTGGTAAACCCGTTGCTTACGTTCTCGCTAGCCCAGGGCTGTGTCAGCGACCAGAGCGCCCCGCCGCCGCCAATGGTCAGCGCGAGCAACGTCAGCCCATAGCCTGACGACTTTTTTGCGGGCATTGGCGCGGGCTCAACCGAATCTGTCACTTGCGTGCCGACTCATCGACCCGCTCGATGGTCGCGGCTATCGCGACAGCCCGCAACACTGCTGCAGCCTTGTTTTCGCATTCTTGTTGCTCGGTCGATGGGTGCGAGTCGGCGACTAGGCCGGCCCCTGCCTGCACATATGCCTGACCATCACGCAGCACTGCTGTCCGAATCGCGATGGCGGTATCCATATCTCCAGCGAAGTCGAGGTAGCCAACACAACCGGCGTAGAGCCCGCGGCGGGAATCCTCTAGGTCCTCGATGATCTCCATCGCCCGAACTTTCGGTGCCCCCGACACCGTCCCGGCCGGGAAGGTAGCGGCCAGAAGGTCGTAGGCCGTCTTATCCGCTCGCAACTCTGCGGTCACTGTCGAGACGATGTGCATTATGTGGGAGAAGCGCTCCACCTCCATGAACTCGACAACTTCAACGGATCCCGGTTTACTCACCCTTCCCAAGTCGTTGCGACCGAGATCGACCAGCATCAGGTGCTCGGCGCGTTCCTTCTCGTCAGCGAGGAGATCGATCGCGAGCTGCTGATCTTCCTCAGGGGTCGCACCCCGCGGGCGAGAACCGGCGATCGGGTGCAGGATGGCGTGACCGGCATTGAGTTTCACCAAGGCCTCGGGGCTGGATCCCACGACATCGAACGCAACCTTGGAGCCAAGCCCGATATCGAATCTAGAATCGTTCGCTCCGCCCCCGCCAGAGTTCACTTCTGCAATGCTGTCGGCTGTCGGGAACCGCATGAGGTACATATATGGGCTCGGGTTGCTGACACGGAGAACTCGATAAATATCCAATGCGCTCGCCGAGGTCGGGATACTGAATCGTTGCGAGATGACCACCTGAAACGCATCCCCAGCGTAAATATGCTCCCGAACCTGCTCAACTTTCCTCTCGTAGTCCGCTGGGGCCGTATCCGACGTGGACGGAGCCTCGGCTCCGGTTGCCATCACTAGTGGGGCGTCATCGACAGAGGTCGCTAGGCGGCTCACCATTTCATCGACGCGCTTGCTGGCATCGGTGTAGACCTGCTCGGTATCGCTGGGTGTGCACTGATCTGTCGGCGGGAGAATCGCGTTCGCAATCAACAATACTGATCCATCAAAATGGTCAAATACGGCAATATCAGTAGCTAGCATGAGGGCTATCTCGGGCAGTTCTAGGACATCTTCGGTTAGCTCCGGTAGCTCCTCCCATCTGCGTACAGCGTCGTAGCCGATCATGCCGACGAGACCACTGGTCAGCGGAGGCAGCCCCTCAATTCTCTCCGAATGGAGCAGATCGAGTGCATCCCTGATTGCCGACAGCGGGTTCCCGTCGCCTGCCGATGCATCGCGGAGGGCATTCGCAACGTCGCTGGGAACGTCCCCGACCCAGCGCGCTCGACCACTCACTTCGGTCAGCAAGCCGGCACACCGAACCCCCACGAAGGAGTATCGCGACCATGTTCGACCGTTCTCTGCTGATTCAAGTAGATACGTGCCCGGCGCACTTCTCGCGAGACGTTGATAGAGCCCAACCGGGGTGTAGGTATCGGCGAGGAGTTTGCGAACCACGGGAATGACCCGGCGGGTAGCGGCCAATTCAGCGAAATCCTTGCTGTCTGGAACCGTCTTCCCATCAATCCGAACCCGGGTGCGCGCGTACACTTCGCTCGCCCGTTGGTCACTCATGAACGGCCTCCCCCGAGATCACGACGGCAGCGGTGTCAAAGCAAGAACGTAGCCCGGTATGGCAGGCGGGGCCTCGGGAATCCACTCTGACGAGTAGAGCATCGGAATCACAATCGCGCGCCACGCTGCGAACATACTGCGTATTGCCTGATGTCTCACCCTTGCGCCAAAGCTCGCCGC
>JBLHZE010000129.1:0-6367 GCA_047631015.1 Actinomycetes bacterium | reverse complement strand
TGGCAGTGGCGGGTACCGCGGCTACGTGGCATCGTTCATCGGTTTCGCACCCGCGGATGACCCCAAACTGGTCATTGCCGTGGTGACCCGCAACCCTAAGCGGGAGTATTTTGGTGGGGTCACGGGTGGTCCGGTATTTAAGGCAGTAATGACTGCTGGTCTTCAGATGATGGAGATCCCCCCATCCGGCTCGAAGTCGCCGGTTCTTCCGCTACATGCGAAGGGGTCCACTAAGGGCGGCCCCTGGAATTGGTGAGCCCGAGTTACGAGCCCGGGGATGGTGGCCCGGCCCAGACGATTCGGCCGACCATCACCCCGAAGTCGATCGGGGTACTAGCGCTGATCGCCGGCCCTGATGCAAGCGAGATCCCCGACGGCACAGGTGCATGGCCACAGTCCCCGACTATCACCGGCATTACCCTTGACTCTCGCAGGGTCGCACCGGGTGATCTGTACGCTGCGCTCCCTGGGGCGAACGTTCACGGGGCAGAGTTCGCGGAGCAAGCGGTCGGCGCTGGTGCTGTCGCCATCCTGACTGATCCTGAGGGTGTGCAGTTGATTGATCGCTCTGTTGTGTCAGCCCCAATTGTCTCCGTCGCGGACCCCCGCAGCTCCCTAGGTAGAGTCTCATCCTGGGTCTACGACGAGCCATCGAAGCGGTTACAGATCATCGGAATTACCGGAACTGACGGCAAGACGACCGTTGCGATGCTTGCAGAGGCTGGTCTGAAGGCGGCCGGATTGACGACAGGGCTGATCGGAACAGTGCTGACCCGTATTGGCGAGCACGCACTCAAGTCCTTGCGCACGACTCCCGAGGCCCCAGATCTGCAGGCCTTATTGGCCATCATGGTTGAACAGGGTGTCCAGGCGGTCGCCATGGAAGTCTCTAGTCATGCGCTGGCACTAGGCCGAGTCTCAGGTGTCGATTTCGATGTCGCCGTCTTCACTAATCTTGGTCATGATCACCTCGATTTCCATGGGCACCAGGAACACTACTTCGAGGCGAAGGCATCCCTGTTCACTCCTGAGTACTCGGCGCAAGCCGTGGTCTGTGTCGATGATGTCTGGGGTCGCCGTCTTGCGGAGCGCGCCAGAGTTCCGACAACAACGTTTTCGGTGCACGCTGACCGCGATCTGGCCATCGCGGAGGCCACCGGCCTGACCCCTGACTGGACAGTCAGCGATATCGACACGCAGGGAGTCGGGTGGAGGTTTCGACTTGCGGGACCGACAGGAATGTATTCGGGTGGGTGCCGACTCCCTGGCCTGTTCAATGTCAGTAATGCGATTGCCGCCGTTGCCGCCGTCTCGGCGATTACTGGAGATCCGGCTGCAGCTGCGGCCGGGGTGGCAGCAAGTCCCGGCGTTCCGGGACGGATGGAGCAGGTGGAGGTCGCCGATTCGGCTGTTGCGGCGCTGGTTGATTACGCTCACACTCCCGATGCCGTCGTGAGAGCTATCGCTGTGGGGAGGACGCTCGCAAATTCCCGATCGGGTCGGCTCGTGGTGGTGCTTGGGTGCGGTGGTGATCGAGACCGTGAGAAGCGCCCGCTGATGGGTGCAGCGGCAGTGGCAGGCGCGGATCTGGCCATCATCACGGACGACAATCCGAGGTCGGAGGATCCGTCGCAGATTCGTCGGGAGATGATTGCCGGTATGGCGTCGGTGGGACCTGAGGTGCAGGCAGAGACTGTCGAGATCGGTGATCGGGCGGAAGCGTTGACGTACTCAGCACACGTCGCTGGACCCCGCGACGTGATCCTGGCGCTGGGTAAAGGCCACGAGACGACCCAGGAGGTGAACGGCGTTCGATTCCAGCTGGATGACCGCCTCGTGTTGGCCGATGCGCTAAAAGGGACTACGACGTGATTGAGCTGACTATTGCCGAGGTCGCAGCCGCAGTAGCGGGGTCGATCTCTTCTGATCTTTACCCAGATACGCGGGTCACCGGTGATGTGGTTCATGACTCTCGTGTCGTTAAGCCGGGTGACCTGTTCATAGCGATTATCGGTGAAAACTCAGACGGTCACGACTACGTGACCTCGGCGCTCGATGCAGGTGCGGTCGCCGCGATCGTGGCCGGCTCGGCAGCCGCAGGACCTACTGGTGGACAGGGCCAGATCACTGTCGCTAATACGCTCACGGCCTTCGGTGACGTGGCGAATGCTGTCGTCGCCGCCTGCCCCGAGCTCAGAGTAATGGCCATTACCGGCTCAAGCGGGAAGACCAGCACCAAAGACATTCTGGGCCAGATTCTGGCGCGATACAGTCCGACCGTGTGGCCGCCTGAATCATTCAATAATGAGCTGGGAATGCCGACCACAGTATGCGCTGTCACGAAAGAAACCCGCTACCTTGTGCTTGAAATGGGGGCACGTGGAATCGGCCATATCGCGGCCCTTTGCAGGATAGCCCGGCCCGATATTGCGATAGCTCTGAACGTCGGATCCGCGCATATCGGTGAGTTTGGCTCGCAGGCCAATATCGCTCACGCAAAGGGAGAAATCGTTGAGGCTCTGAGGCCGAACGGCGTGGCAGTCCTGAATGCAGATGACCCGAACGTCGCAGGTATGGCAATTCGTACGGAGGCGGCCATCCGCTGGTTTGGTAGCGGGAGAGACACTGATGTGCAGGTTGTCGATGTGGAGCTTGACGAGATCGCGCGAGTCGACCTGACACTGCGTATCGACCAATACACTCGTCGTTTTGCACTCCCATTGAGGGGCGCACATCATGCCCTCAACGCCGCTGCTGCGGCAGCAGCCGCGACGGCGGTAGGCCTGAGCGCTGATCAGGTGTTCGATGCGTTAGAGCACGTGCACCAGGAAAGCCGGTGGCGAATGGAGGTGACCGAGACGGGGGACGGGACCATCATCGTTAATGACGCGTACAACGCTAATCCGGAATCGATGGCAGCTGGCCTTCGGGCGCTCGCGGCTATGGGTCGGGGGCGGCAGACCTGGGCTGTCCTGGGGGAGATGCGCGAGCTCGGCGAGGGATCGATGATGGCTCACGATGACGTTGGCCGTTCCGCAGTCCGGCTGGGAATCGATAACTTGGTTGGGATAGGAGCGGCCTGCCGCCCAATGGTTCTCGGCGCGGCTAGTGAGGGCTACTACGGGTCAGAGGCTTACTATGCGCCAGAGGTATCCGATGCCGCGGAGTACTTGGCAACCAAGGTTGAAGCAGGTGACGTTGTGCTGGTGAAAGCATCCAGAGGCGTCGCGCTGGAACACCTCGCCGCCCAGCTGATTGAGAACCATGGCGGCGCCGTCGTCGTCCCAAGGCAGGGAGACTCTCGGTGATCTTCGTCATTGTCTCAGCGGTCGTCGCCCTGCTGACAACATTGTTTGGGACGCCTCTGCTCATACGCGGATTGCGCGCGTATGGCTATTCCCAGGCAATTCGCGTTTCGACAGCGGACGAGCCGTATCCCGCACACGAAGGGAAGCGCGGGACACCGTCAATGGGCGGCGCCGCAATCATTCTGGCTGTCTGTTTGGGATACCTGGCGTCGCATCTAGTCTCGGGTCGAGGCCCCACTGCGTCGGGCCTGCTCGCGCTCTACCTCATCGTTGCACTTGGGGCAGTTGGCTTTATCGACGACTACCTGAAGATTTTCCGCCGACGCAGTACCGGGATGCGAGCGCGCACCAAACTAGTTGGCCAAGCAATGGCCGCGCTGACTTTCGCCTGGTTCGTCACTCAGTTCCCTGACCAGGACGGCGTGACGCCAGCTTCTCAGGCAATTTCGTTCATTCGCGACACACCACTGGTCCTGCCGACCGCGATCTTCGTCCTGTGGATCTGGCTCCTGGTCACCGCGACAACGAACGCGGTGAATCTGACAGATGGCCTGGACGGTCTGGCCACGGGGGCGTCGATGATGACGTTTATGGCCTACAGCCTTATTTCAGTGTGGCAATACGGGCAGAGCTGTTCATTCGAGGTGTTCACTCGGTGCTACACGGTCCGTGATCCACTCGATATGGCGGTCCTGGCTGCTGCCTTGGCCGGGGCCTGTTTTGGATTCCTTTGGTGGAACACCTCTCCCGCCAAGATATTCATGGGCGATACCGGATCGTTGGCGCTCGGAGGAGCGATCGTGGCCTTCGCGATTCTCAGCCAAACCGAGCTTCTTTTAATCTTCCTCGGCGGGCTATTCCTCCTCATCACGCTCTCAGTAATAGGCCAGGTTGGCTCATTCAAACTCACCGGTAAGCGGATGTTCCGGATGGCTCCGCTGCACCACCACTTCGAGATGAAGGGGTGGGCAGAAGTAACGATTGTTGTGCGATTTTGGATTATTCAAGGCCTACTTGTCGCGGCGGGTCTGGGCCTCTTCTACGGTGAATGGGTTCGAACATGAGGGGGATAGCCACTCCGGCGCTTGATCCCGATTTTGGTACCTGCGATTCCGATTGGGTTGGGTTCGACGTTGCCGTTGTGGGACTCGGTGTTGCTGGTTTTGCTTGCGCCGACGCGCTCATCCAACGTGGTGCACGGGTCACGATTCATGATGCAGCCAATGGGGTTAAACAGCAGGAGCGCGCTACCATTCTGGAGATCCTTGGAGCGACGATCCAGCTCGGGAGGGAGGTCGCGATAGATCCCGATCAAACCCAGTTGCTCGTGCTGTCACCTGGCGTACCACCCCACGCACTCTTCGTTGAAGATGCCCAGTTAAGCGGGATCCCGATCTGGGGAGAGCTTGAATTAGCGTGGCGGCTTCGTCGAGAGAACGCTGCCAGTTGGCTTTTCGTGACGGGGACCAATGGCAAGACCACGACAACTCTGATGCTCGAGTCCATCCTGAAGGCTGCTGGCAAGCGAACGACCGCTGTTGGGAATATAGGTGTCAGTTTGGTTGAAGCGGTGACGTCGGGTATTCCGTTCGATGTGTTCGCAATCGAAGTGGGCGCACCCCAGCTTCCCTTCGTTCACACCATCAGTCCGCTAGCCGCCGTTTGTCTTAACGTCGCCCCTGACCATGTCGATCACTTTGGATCGTACGAGGCGTATGTCGCGGCAAAAGCCCGAGTCTTTGAACGAACGGTGCGAGCGTGTATTTACAATATGGACGACCCAGTGACCGAGCAGATGGTGGAGCAGGCGCCGGTCATCGAGGGTGCCCGGGCCATCGGATTCACGCTCGGCGCCCCAGCTCGGTCAATGATGGGTCTCGTTGACGACTACTTGGTGGATCGTGCTTTCATCGAGAATCGGGCCACACATGCCCAGGAGTTAGCGCCAGTCTCGGCTGTTCAACCGTCCGTTCCGCACAACATCGCGAACGCGCTAGCTGCGGCTGGTCTTGCACGTGCTTACGGAGTACCACCAGCAGCGGTACGGCGAGGGCTGCAGGAGTTCGAGCCCGCTGGGCACCGGATTACTGAGGTCGCAGTCGTGAATGACGTTTGCTACGTCGACGACTCAAAGGCCACGAACGGGCACGCCGCGGCGACTAGTCTCGCTTCCTACAACCCGGTCGTATGGATCGCTGGGGGGCTGGCGAAGGGCCAGGACTTCGACGAGCTCGTGAAGGATTCGGCCGGGCGGCTTCGGGCAGTTGTCCTCCTTGGACAGGATCGAGAGAAGATCGCCCAAGCAATGGCTCGACACGCGCCAGAAGTGCCGGTTCTTCAGGTCGCATCGTCGGACACTAGTGCGATGGCCGAGGTGGTCAGGCTTGCCGCGGGAGCGGCACAACCTGGCGACACGGTGTTGCTTGCGCCGGGGTGCGCCTCATGGGACATGTTCCGTGACTACGCCCAGCGTGGCGATGCCTTCGCGTCAGCGGTACGGGACCTGTAGGAACGCGAATGTGACGAGTGGAGGCTGATCGCAATCGGCGACACAGAGCTTCCACCCACGCAGGGACGTCGCGGGTCCCATAGCGCTAAGTCGGCCGATCCCGTGGATAGTCACGATGATGTTCGCGAGTCCCGGAGCCGGGCAGTCGGTACGGAGCCGCGCCGAAAGCTCTTTTCACTCGGCAAAGCTCTGCAGCACCCGCTCGCGGACTATGGATTTCTCCTGGGTGCGGTGACACTGCTACTGATCGTTGGACTTGTCATGGTCCTGTCGGCCTCGACTGTGGTGTCCTTCCGGGGAACTGGCTCTAGCTACACCCTGTTCTTGCGCCAGCTTATGTTCGCCTCGCTTGGTGTTGCAGCAATGATGTTTCTCTCGCGTATGCCGGTGGCCTTCTTCCGGCGCATCGCACCGCTCTTGATGATCGTTGCGCTCATCGCTTTGCTGCTGGTCCTCGTGCCAGGTATCGGCGTTGAGGTCAACGGTCAGCGGAACTGGATTGGCCTCGGTGGACCATTCCGGCTACAGCCAAGCGAGTTCGCCAAGTTTG
>JBLHZE010000128.1:0-6381 GCA_047631015.1 Actinomycetes bacterium | reverse complement strand
CTGGCAATGCTGGCATTCACCCGACCGACGACGACTACAGGTGGGCCAGGTACAGCGGCTGGGGCAAGCAGTCCCGCGCAGATGACGTTCTCGTATTCGTCCGCAGTGACGCCATCGGCGGCGTATCAAGGTGATGTCGCCCGCTCACCAAAGCCGATATTCCGCAGTGTCGCAAATATCGTCGATGTCCAATACAGCTACGAAGGCCCGTCGGGGAACGTATCGCTAGCAGCAAACCTCACCGCCCCGAGTGGCTGGACATGGAGCGTTCCATTAAAAGACTCGGCCGCCATCGCCCCAGGAAGTAACACCGGAACCGTCAGCCTCGATCTAAACTCGTTGGGCGCACTGGCTAACGACGGACAACAGGCAGCTGGAGTCAAGGTCGACACGACCCAAGTCGCTGTTACCGCAGCCGTCACAACGCCGACGGGTATCTACTCACCTTCCCTGGAACTGACACTCAGTCCCACTACGCTCGCACTCGCAAACGGCGAAGAGTCGCTCATAGACACGGAATCCCCGGGAACTGCCGCCGCAGGTGAGGCTACGGCGAACACCGTTAGTATCTTCGGCCTGGAACTTAATGTGGGCACCGCTCGGTTCGTCGCTGTCTTCCTGCTCGTCGTGGGTGGCCTAGGAATAGCTTTGCTTTATCGGACTATGCCGAAGCCCGACCCACTCGATGAAGGGCAGGAAAGTCGGGTGAAGTACCGAGACCTCGTCCTAGAAGTTGATCCGATGCCGTCGCCATCGGGAACCGTCGTCGACGTTCCATCAATAGCTTACCTCGCCAAGCTTGCCAAGCAGTACTCCTTGCTCATCCTCAACGGAACAGACGAAAGAGGCGACGTGTTCGTCGTTCAAGATGAGTTCCTCGCCTACCAATATCGCGTCGCGAAGCCGTCACCGGCGGCCCCTGGGACAGAAGAATCGAGCGAGCAAGAACCGGACGGCCCGCTGTCAATCTGGTAGCGCGAATATTCGTTTCAGTACGTCGTGGGAGCGTTTAACCCGCCCAGATGTCCTCAAGGTAGCGGTCGTCATCTCGTAGGGACTGAACCCACTGCTGCGCGGCTTGCTCGTCAGCGCCTGTCTTGTCGCGGTACAGGTCCTCGAAGACCTTACGTGCTGCCGGTGCAACACGACCGGCGTGACCACACACGTAGACGTTGGCGCCTTTTTCCATCAAGTCCCAAACCTCATCGCGTTTGTCCCAAATCCGATTCTGGACGAATTTGCGGCGGCGTCCCGGTTCGTCAGAGAAAGCAGTGACGAGCTGGACGACTCCGTCGTGGTCGTACTGCTCCAAATCCTTACCCATGAGGAAGTCCGCACCTGAGTTCCGGCAGCCGAAGAACAGCATCGACGGACCTACCTGAGCGCGACTGGCATCTTCGGCGCGCTCCTGGAGAAAGCCACGGAATGGGGCCAGACCTGAGCCGGTTGCAATCATGATCATTGGAACCTCTGGGTTGTCCGGTGGCCGGAAGGGCATTCCAGGTGCCCGGACAGAGGCATGGAGGCGCTGTCCAACGGGTTGGCGCGCAAGGAAGGTGGAGCATGTTCCCCGGTACGTCCCGTGACCAGATAACGACGGTGCCTCCATGACGTTCACCATCAAGGAGACCGTCCGTGGGTCGACGCTCGATGACGATGCGATGGAATAGAACCGTGGCTTCAACTCACCCAACAGATCGAGCAAGACCTCGTCTGGCGGGCGACATGACGGGTTCTCTTCGAGCAGGTCGATGACGCTACGGCGGGCTTCGAGAACAAACTCTCGGTAGGCCTCCCGCGAATCCTTGTCCTCGCCCGTCAAACTTGAGAGCCGCCGTCGGTCCCGGGGAGCCGTGGCGTACTCGACGAGGGTCGCGATCTGTGCCCGGGTTGCCGGCTGCTGCAGCTCAGAGTAGAAGTTCAACAACGTGCTGAGAGTGTGGGGCTGGTCCAACGGGAGCGTTGTGTCTGTCGGCCCGTCTGCGTGCAAACTGACGATCGTCTCAGGTGCCGCTTTGAAGAATCCCAGCGTCCTTGAGATGGTCTCGGCTGTATTGAACGGCAAGACAGCCAAGTGGTCACCAGTCTCGTAGGTGACACCCTCCGGAAGCTCCAGATCGATCAACAGCGTGGAGCGATCAGGGGTACCGTCGGTGGACCGACCCTGCAACTCCTCTTTGGACTCCAGCGTGACCGGAACAGCATTAAGTGTTGTGAAGAACCGTTGGCGCAGTGGTGTCCCAATCTCCATGATCAGTCGGTCACCGGCCTCATCTAGCTCGACCGGGTCCAAACCGCTCGCTGTATAGAGCCGGGCGAGCGCGGGTCCGTACCAGGACCGGAACTGACCATCAAAGTCATCAGATGCATCAGCTGCTCCGAGGTCGATGATCCGTTGTGCGCCATGAGCCGCCAGTTCGGAATCGATCAGCGTCGGAATGGCCTGGTAGGTCGAGGCCCAGTTGCGGTCACCGCAACCGAAGACGGAGTAGCGGACATCCGCGAGCGCATCGGGCGATTCCAGACTCGCTAACCAGTCACAGAACGCCTTGGCGTTGTCCGGTGGTTGCCCATTGTAGGACGATGTGACGACGACAAAAAGCGCGTCGGTCGGGAGGTTCCCAGTGAACGTGTCGAGTTCAGCGAGTTCGGTCTCGAATCCACCTCTGGCCGCGTCCGCGGCAATCTCGCGGGCCAATCCCTCCGACGAGCCGAGGTTGGATCCGAATGCAACCACGATCTTCTGACCATTCTTGGGCACATCGACAGTTGCGCGGCGAGCGCCAGCGGCCTTTGCCGGGGACTCATCCGCCTTCGGTTCCACCCCACCGGCACTGAGAACAGCAGCCTCACGGCCAGGCCTCGGAACGATCTGAATCTTGAAGTCTCGTGGCTTGATTGTCAGTCCACGCTTGATGGATAGCTGGTAGTCGGTGTGGTCGATGAACTCGAACCGCTGCAGAATCAGAGCGAGAGCCAAGTGTGCTTCGGCGATCGCGAACTGGCGTCCGATACATGCTCGCTGACCCACCCCGAACGGTAGGTATGCATTGGGCGGGAGCTTCTCTTCCTCACCTGGGGCAAACCGATCGGGGTTGAAACTCTCGGCGTCGTCTCCCCAAATTACCGGATCACGATGTAGGTGGGCGAGCGAGATATTCAAACTGTCTGCGGGCTCAACTGGGTATTCCTCCAGCAGTTCATCGTCCCCGCGCGAATGGCGGATGATGAACGGGGCACCCGGCCATAGGCGCAGCACCTCTTTAAGAACCTGCATCAGATAGCGGCAGTTCACAACGTCAGCCGCAGTTGGCACCTTGGACAAGTCGTCGCCGAGCTCTGCATCAACCTCGGCGTAGCACGTGGCGAGGACGTCCGGGTCGTTCATCATGTAGTACGTAGCGAACGAGAGCAGCCCACTGGTGGTTTCGTGCCCGGCGATAAGGAATGTGTTGATCTGGCTACGAATGATCTCGTCTGATAATCCCTCGCCGGATTCTTCATCCCTTGCCTCGAGCATGTAGTCAAGAAGGTCCTTCTCGAGTCCATGATCTGGATGCTGTTTGCGGTGCTCGACAACCCCGTCTACGAGCCCGTTCATATAATCGACAGCCTCAATTACCTCGGCTGGTGCATCGTAGGGCGACGCATCTGGATTCGTGGAATTCTTAATCGCCCAGTACAACAAGTCACCCATATAGGTCACGAATTGGTGCGGATTCTCCCGATAGAAAGCCCCGAACCGGTAGCCAAATCCGACGAGGCCGATCGTCTCGAACGTGAGTCTCGTGTAGTCAGCCGTGACGTCAATCTCGTCGCCAGGATTGAGCCGAGCCCACTTCAGCACCAACTGCATCGCCGGGTCCACCATCAGATCGTGGTAGCCCTTGATGGCTTGATTGGCGAAGGCCGGCATCAGCAGTTTGTGGGCCAGTACCCACTGCGGGTCGTCAGTGTCGGCGGTGAAAAGGCCGTTGGGGCTTCCAGCTCGAATCAAACCGAGACCGGAGACGACGTACTTGTCGAAGGCCGCATCGTTGGCGGCCTGGTCGATCACGTTATGCGAGACGAGCATGAAGTTCTTCACTGCTGGGTCGAGCGGCAAACTGCAGATCGGCCGCCCACTGTTGAAGAACGGGATCAGGCCGACCATACCCGTCTTCGGGTCAAAGAGTTCCCAATCTGGGGCCGGGGGTTCGGGAGCCGCATCAGGTGCCTCGGTGGATTCAGAATCCGGTTCTGCCATGTCGAATTGCCTCCAAGACTGAAGTAAATTGACTCGCTGGTGAATCCACCCGCTATGTCACCGTTCGGAGATGCTCGGGGAAATTCGGGGCGAGAATTCCCATCGGCGATGTGAGCGCGCTGATGCTCATCGATATTAGCGTGATCTGGCCTATCTTGCCGATTGGATCCTAGGGTCATGGCGGCCTCCAACAGCTGCCGCGGTGAGGGCACTAGTAGTGTCGAGCGCAGCCCTGGGACGTCGCCGTACAGGTAGCCCCGGACCCACCCCGACGACTCGGAAGGTCGCAATGAGCCGACGAAACGGCCAGCCCTACAAACGCCAGCCGGTCACAGAGGACTACGACGCGATCGTCATCGGCTCCGGTATCGGCGGCCTTGCCTGCGCGGCCCTACTGGCAAAGCACAGCGGCAAGAAGGTTCTCGTTCTGGAACGGCACTACACCGCAGGCGGCTACACCCACACCTTCCGACGGCCGGGCTACGACTGGGACGTGGGCGTGCACTACATCGGAGATCTGGCGCCCGGGTCATCCACCCGGCGAATCTTCGATGAGATCAGCGACGGCCAGATCCGATGGGCAGATATGGGTGATGTCTACGATCGAATCGTCATTGACGGCGACATCTACGACCTCCCAAAGGGTCGGCGTGCACTTCGAGAATCCCTCGTGACGTGGTTCCCAGGCGAGGAAGCCGCGATCGACGGCTATTTCGTGGCAGTCAAATCGGCGATCTCGGCCAACCTTCCCTACCAAGCCACCAAGGTCCTTCCTGGCCCAGTCGCCGCCCTATCGAAACCACTGCTGCGCCGAAACTTCTTTCGGTGGTCAGATCGGACAACCCGCGACGTTCTGGAGGAGCTGACCGACAACCAACGTCTGATCGCTGTTCTTACCGCCCAGTGCGGGGACTACGGGCTTCCACCGGCCGAATCCAGCTTTGCCATGCACGCACTGGTTGCCAGCCACTACTTCCGCGGCGGCTATTACCCGGTTGGGGGATCATCGGTGATCGCCGAGTCCATCATCCCGGTGATCGAAGCTGCGGGCGGGCTCGTACTGATCAACGCGGAGGTTGCTCAGATAGTCATTGAGGACGATCGGGCAGTCGGCGTTCGAATGGCTGCCGACGATGTTGTCATCCGTGCGCCCATCGTGATCAGCGATGCCGGAGTCGTGAATACCTTCGACCACCTCCTACCGTCCGACATCGCGCAGGCCACGGGGCTGCTTGACGCGCTCACGCGCGTCGCTCCTTCCATGGCGCATCTGTGCCTCTACCTCGGGTTTGAAGAAAGCGCCGAAGCTCTCGACCTGCCCAAACACAACATCTGGATCTACCCCAGCGAGAACCATGACGAGAGCTTCGCGCGAAGCCGTTCCGATCCAGCAGCAGACCTGCCGTTGATTTATGTCTCTTTTCCTGCGGCAAAGGACCCAGAGTTCGCGGACAGACACCCCAATCGCGCAACGATCGACGTCATCACGGCTGCACCATTCGAGTGGTTCCAGCAGTGGGAGGGAAGCCGCTGGAAGCATCGCGCGGACGATTACGACGCCTTCAAACAGCAATTCGCCGACCGGATGCTGGATGCGCTCTACGGCCAGCTCCCTCAGCTGCGCGGCAAGGTTGCCATTGCGGAGATCTCGACACCGCTCACCACCCAGCACTTCGTCGGCTACACGAAGGGCGAGTTGTACGGCCTGGACCATACTCCGGCGCGGTTCAGGCAGGATTTCTTGAAGCCGCAGACGCCGGTTCGCGGGCTGTACCTGACAGGACAGGACATCGTCAGCTGCGGCGTCGCAGGTGCAATGTTCGGCGGAGTGCTCACCGCAGCGACAGTCGACCGGGGTGGCGCAGTCGCCACCATATTCAAATCGGCGGCCCGCCGCATCATGCCTGGATAAGGCGCTGTCCAGATGATGGCCCCGTGCCTGATTGATCGATGACCAGCGGGCGTCAGGTAGCGTGGACTCTATGACCGAGGAGCAGGTATATGCCACTGTTGAGAAGTCCGGAAACATTGAACTACGCGCGTACGAACCATGTGTGATCGCGGAGATCTCCGTTGAGGGGACCTTCGAAGGTGCGGGCAGTCGGGCATTTCGACCGCTGGTCAGCTTCATCGGC
>JBLHZE010000127.1:0-6393 GCA_047631015.1 Actinomycetes bacterium | reverse complement strand
CGGCGCCCGCGCCATCATCCTTGCTCGGTTTGTCCCTATCGTTCGGACATTCATTACGGCTACCGCGGGTATCGCCGGCATGGACTTTCGCAAGTTTGCGACCTATTCCGCAATTGGCGGCGTCATTTGGGGAGCTGGAATTACCTTGCTCGGGTACTTCCTTGGTGGCTTCCCGATCGTCAAAGACAATGTGGAAATCGTCCTGCTCCTGGTTGTCTTTGTCAGCATTCTTCCGATCCTCTTCGAATACATCAGACACCGACGCCAGACCCCGGACGGGGCAAGCGAAGAGATCGCCGACGAGGGTTTCTAAAGCGTCCAAGTCCGGGGGCAGCGAAAGATCTAGGGAATCTGTCCGAATTCGTGCCGCCTGATCCAGGAGTGCATGGCGATTCCGGCGGCTGTCGATGCATTGATGGAGCGAGTCGACCCAAACTGGCTGATGTGCAACATGACGTCACAGAGTTGCTGGGCCTCAGCTGACATTCCGGGCCCTTCTTGGCCAAAAAACATGATGCATTCAGACGGGAGATCGTAGGTCTCAATCGGCTGACTACCGGGCAGAATGTCGATCCCAATGACCGGCAGCCCAGACTCGGCGATCCACTCACCGAAGGCCGCGATACTCCGATGATGACGAACGTGTTGGTACCGATCGGTCACCATCGCTCCACGACGGTTCCAGCGCTTCTCGCCAACGATGTGGACCTCGACAACGAGGAAGGCATTCGCGGTGCGCACGATCGAACCGAGGTTAAGGTCCTTCTCCCAGTTCTCGACGGCCAAATGGATGGGGTGGCGTTTGGTGTCGAGGTCGGCACGAATCGCGTCCATTGACCAGTAGCGGTACTGGTCCAGGACGTTGCGCCGGTCGCCATCTCGGAGCAGGTCAGGGTCTAGCCGAGCATCGTCGGGCCACGGTTCCGGGTGCGGACCGACCCCGACAGTTGGTTCCGCTGAAGGCTCGCTGACCGCGTTAGAATCGTCACTCACTCAGAGCACAATAGGTGCCGCACTCACCCATTGGGTGCGCAGGCGGTTCATTGGCAGGAACTGGCGCGTGATTCCTGCCAGGATGGGCGGCTAGAGTTGCGACGATCACCCAAGAAGACGACGCACACCGTTTGATACCAGCCAATTACAACGCCAGATACGAGGAGATCCGCAATGCCGATTGCAAGTCCCGAGGTCTATGCCCAGATGTTGGATCGCGCCAAAGAAGGTAAGTTCGCCTACCCGGCCATTAACGTTTCCTCGTCGCAGACTCTCAATGCCGCGCTAGCGGGCTTCGCCGCAGCGGAGTCTGACGGAATCTTGCAGGTCTCGTGGGGCGGTGCTAACTACATGTCCGGCCCAACCGTGAACGACCTTGTTGCGGGAACGGTTGCCATCGCCGAGTACGCCCACGTCGTCGCCGAGAACTGTCCCGTCAATATCGCCCTGCACACCGATCACTGCCCACCGCAGCGCCTCGATGACTGGCTGCGCCCGTTGCTGGACATTGCGGATCAGCGCACCGCGGAAGGTAAGCCGCACTACTTCCAGTCGCATATGTGGGACGGTTCGGCGATCGAGTTAGAAGAGAACCTCGTTATCGCCGAGGAACTGCTCGAGAAGTGCCACCGCAACAACACCATCCTGGAAATCGAAATCGGTGTTGTTGGTGGCGAAGAAGATGGTGTCGAGGCCACACACGATGCCAAGCTGTACTCAACCCCCGATGATGGTTTGCTTGCCGTACAGCACTTGGGCCTCGGAGAGAAGGGCCGCTACCTCGTTGCTGCGACCTTCGGGAATGTCCATGGCGTATACAAGCCGGGTAACGTGAAACTGCGCCCAGAGGTTCTCAAGGAGATCCAGGATGCGGTTGGAACAAAGTACGACAAGGATGAGCCGTTCGACTTGGTCTTCCACGGCGGGTCAGGATCGACGATGGAGGAGATCCGCGAGGCGCTGGACTATGGCGTCGTCAAGATGAACGTCGATACCGACTGCCAGTACGCCTTTACCCGCCCCGTCGCCAACCACATGCTTACCGAGTACGAAGGTGTTTTGAAGATCGACGGTGAGGTCGGCAATAAGAAGATGTACGACCCACGTGGATGGGGTAAGAAGGCCGAAGCAGGGATGGCCGCGCGCGTCGTCGAGGCGTGCCAGGATCTGCGGTCCGCTGGTACCAAGTTGACCTAAACGCCACATCTCAACGCACTCGATGAAGCGCGTCGCGCACCCTGCCGTGGGTCGTGGCGCGTTTCGTTTGCGACAGTGGGAGCGTGACGACACACAAAGATCTCCTTGGCGGCCCACCTCCCACGCTGTTACCTGCTAATACCGAGGCAATTGCCGAACTCACAGCTGGCGCATCGCCGGCCGAGGTTGCTGCCGACCACCCGACTTTCAGTTTGGCGTGGGCGCTGTTGGCGGACCAGGCCTATGGCGAGGACCGCGTTGTGGAGTCCTATGCCTTTGCCCGCACCGGCTACCACCGCGGCCTGGACGCGCTTCGGCGAGCCGGTTGGAAGGGATTCGGCCCCGTCCCTTGGGAGCACGAACCGAATCGTGGCTTCCTCATGTGCCTCAATGCACTAGCCCGCGCTGCGACCACAATTAACGAGACCGAAGAAGCCCAGCGCTGCGCCGAGTTCCTCGCCGAAAGCTCGCCGACAGCCGTTGCGGAACTTTCCGGCTAGTACCTGGTGGCGTTCAACTAGCGACGCGAGCTTGTCGCAGAACGCGGCGATTGTGCGCTCCTCAGCGATCCCTCAGCTAGACTCGGGACCGGCCCAGCCAGAGCGCGCACGAGAGCGAGCCCACCGAGGAGTCAATCAACCATGCCCGCACTTGTACTCGTTGGCGCCCAATGGGGCGACGAGGGTAAAGGGAAAGCCACCGACCTTCTAGGCGGTCGCGTTGACTACGTCGTTCGCTACCAAGGGGGCAACAACGCCGGTCACACGGTTGTTATCGGTGATGAGCGTTATGCGCTGCACCTGCTGCCCTCTGGCATTCTGACGCCGACGTGTACGCCGGTTATCGGCAACGGTGTCGTCATCGATCCGGGTGTTCTGTTCACCGAACTTGAGGGTCTAGATGCCCGCGGAATCGATACGTCGAATCTAAAGATCAGCGCGAATGCTCATGTGATTACCCCGTTCCACGTGCAAAACGACAAAGTCGTCGAGCGGTTTCTTGGTAAGCATCGGATCGGCACAACAGGCCGCGGAATCGGACCGACGTATATGGACAAGGTTGCCCGTTTGGGTATCCGCGTCCAGGATCTATTCGACGAGAAGATCCTGCGCGAGAAAGTTGGGAACGCTCTTTCGACGCGTAATCAAGTCTTCGTCAAGGTGTTTAACCGGATGCCATTTGACACCGATCAGGTGACAGACGAACTGCTGGCGTTCGCCGACCCGCTTCGGCCGTTCGTGACCGATACGAGTCTGTTGCTGAATAACGCGTTAGATGACGGCAAGCTCGTATTGCTGGAGGGTTCGCAGGGAACGCTGCTAGACATTGATCACGGGACGTACCCTTTCGTCACATCGTCAAACCCGACCACCGGTGGTGCGTGCGCAGGTTCGGGGATCGGGCCGACTCGTATCGATCGGTCGATCGGGATTCTGAAGGCCTACACAACCCGCGTTGGCTCGGGACCCTTCCCGACGGAGCTCCATGATGCTGATGGCGAGAAGTTGCGCCA
Organism: Actinomycetes bacterium; assembly: GCA_047631015.1. GTDB lineage: Bacteria > Actinomycetota > Actinomycetes > S36-B12 > UBA10799 > UBA10799. The sequence goes on along the minus strand of JBLHZE010000127.1, from coordinate 2,690 downwards.
GGTCGGCGGCGAGGTTGGTGTCACTACGGGCCGTGACCGCCGCTGCGGGTGGTTCGATGCGCCGATCGCTCGCTACGCAACCCGCATTAACGGTTTAACTGACATCTTTCTGACCAAACTCGACGTGCTGACCGGCTGGCACCAGATCCCAGTGTGCGTCGCGTATGAAGTCGATGGCCAGAAGATCGACGACATTCCCATGACCCAGACGGACTTCCATCACGCGAAGCCGCTGTATGAATACCTGCCCGGCTGGTCCGAGGACATCTCCGGCGCTCGAACTTTCGAGGATCTGCCGCCGAACGCGCGGAACTATGTGGCGTTTTTGGAGGCGCAATCCAACTGCCGGATCTCGGCAATTGGGGTTGGCCAGGATCGTGACGCCACGATCGTCGTTCACGACCTCGTCGACTAGCGCTGATCAGCAGTGTTCCGGCGCTGTCAGGGCCGCAGTTCGAGGCACAGCTCACATCTCCGCGTAGCCTTAGTGACGTGAAGGTACTGGTTATTGGCTCAGGGGCCCGTGAACACGCCATCGTGGCTGCACTAGCTGCTGATCCTGCCGTGGCTGAGCGACATGCCGCACCCGGCAATGCCGGGATCGGCGAGGACGCGACGTTGCATGAGGTCGACATGCTGGATCCGGCGGCTGTCTCTGCCCTGGCCCGGACAGTCGAGGCTGACCTCGTCATTATCGGGCCGGAAGCCCCGCTAGTAGCGGGAGTTGCCGACGCTGTCCGGGAAGCTGGAATCGCCTGCTTCGGCCCATCCGCCGCAGCCGCCCAACTAGAGGCGAGCAAAGCATTTGCCAAGCAGGTCATGCGTACCGCCGGCGTACTGACGGCACGCGCTGGGGTCGGTACCGATATCGACACCGTGGGCATGATGTTGGCCGAGTTCGGCGCTCCGCACGTCGTCAAAGATGACGGTCTCGCCGCGGGTAAGGGAGTGGTCGTCACCAACGATCGCACTGAGGCTTTGGCTCATGCCAACACGATCCTGTCCAAGCCGAACGGGCGGGTTGTCGTCGAGGAGTTCCTCGACGGCCCCGAGGTCAGCTTGTTCTGCATAACCGACGGTCAGACAGTGGTTCCGCTACAACCGGCACAGGACTTCAAACGCGTTGCTGATGGCGATCAGGGCCCGAATACTGGTGGAATGGGTGCCTACACCCCGCTGGATTGGGCTCCGGAAAATCTAGTTGCCGATGTGATCGCGACCGTCGCCCAGCCAACGATTGACGAGATGGCGCGGCGTGGAACACCGTTTGCCGGTGTGCTCTACATCGGCCTCGCGCTGACCGCCCGAGGGCCACGAGTGATCGAGTTCAATGCCCGCTTTGGTGATCCCGAGACCCAAGTCGTTCTGGCATCGCTCAAGACTCCGCTGGCCGGCATCCTGCTGGCGGCCGCGCGGGGTGAGCTAGCGTCATTGCCCCCGCTGGAGTGGTTCCCGGGTGCTGCGGTCACGGTCGTCGTGGCGGCCGAAAACTACCCGGCCACACCCGTGACCGGTGATGCGATCTTAGGAATCGATGATGCAACCGGACTGCCGACGGTCCTGGTCCTACACGCGGGGACGAAGCGGGGTCCCGATGGCGTGCCGATGTCCTCCGGTGGGCGGGTGATCTCGGTCGTCGCGCGGGGACCCTCCTTAGCGGCCGCTCGTGATGTGGTCTACCAGGCGGTCGCCCAAATCGAGCTTCGCGGCAGCCATTACCGGACCGATATCGCCGCCAAGGCCATCGACGGTCTCATCGAGATTCCAACCACGGCCGCGCCACAGAGCCTAGGAGTAAACAAGTGACCCGTCAGCAGATCCCGAATATCCTGGCGGCACGGTACGCGTCAGTTCGCATGACTGAGATTTGGGCTCCAGGAAATAAGATTCAGCTTGAGCGGCAGCTTTGGCTAGCCGTTCTGAAGGCACAGGCGGAGCTCGGGATTGACGTGCCCGCAGGCGTTGTCGACTCCTACGAATCCGTCATTGATGTTGTGGATCTGCCCTCGATTGCTGACCGCGAGCGGGTGACTCGCCACGATGTGAAGGCCCGGATCGAAGAGTTCAATGCCCTGGCGGGACACGAACATGTCCACAAAGGGATGACCAGCCGCGACCTCACCGAGAACGTGGAGCAGCTACAGATTAAGCAGTCGTTGGAACTGGTTCGCGCCAAGGTCGTAGCAACTCTCGTGCGGCTGTCGCAGTTGGCAGTTGAGAACGACGACGTGGCACTAACCGGTCGGTCCCACAATGTGGCCGCGCAGATGACGACGCTGGGTAAGCGCTTCGCAACGTTCGCTAACGAGCTCCTGACCGCATTGGAGCGGCTGGAATCGCTGATCGAGCGCTATCCGCTGCGCGGCGTCAAAGGCCCGGTCGGCAGCTCCCAGGACATGCTCGATCTGCTCGGTGGCGACCCGGACGCGCTGGCAGCGCTGGAAAAGAAGGTGGCTGGGCACCTCGGGTTCGACAACATCTTGTTGTCCGTCGGGCAGGTTTACCCGCGTTCGTTGGATGCCGATGTCGTGTCGACGTTGGTGCAGGTCGCTGCCGCGCCGTCTAGTGCCGCTAAGACGATCCGCTTGATGGCTGGTCACGAGCTCGTCACCGAAGGATTCGCCGAGGGCCAAGTGGGCTCCAGTGCGATGCCACACAAGATGAACACCCGCTCGTGCGAGCGGGTGAAC
>JBLHZE010000126.1:0-6412 GCA_047631015.1 Actinomycetes bacterium | reverse complement strand
AGAAAGGCTAGTTCACGCCGAAATTCTCGTTCCTCTTCGCGAGTTCACGCAGGAATTTGCGCTTGGGTACCCCGCTGCGCCCGCGCCAGCCGATCGATGCTTTCGTCGTCGAGACCAACCGACGGAAATTCTCGTTGGCGCGCTTACCTCGCGACTTCGAGAGCACTGCTTTTCGGAACTTTCGAACGTCATTTGACCGGGTGCCAGCCTTGGTCACCTTCGCGAGGTTCTTTCCATTGATCACGGGTCGCTTCCAGATCCTGGATGGCTCGTAGTACAGCGTCTCTGGTTTGCTGAGGTAGTTGTACCGGCTCCAAGCCGCCGCCGTGTTATTGCCTGGGCCGTCGGGTGTTGCGCACCCACTAAACGATGCGAGGTGCAGGTGGGGACCTGTGCTGTTGCCGGTATTGCCGGAAGCCCCAAGCTGGGTTCCAGTACCGGGGATCGCGCGCCCGTCTGGGCCGAGTTGTGGACCACTGACTCGTTGACCAACGGTGACGAGTAGCCCCGGCGATAGGTGCTGCCAGTACGTGGAGACCTGCTTACCCCTAGCGGTGTGGCACAGCAAGACCCAATTGGACGGAGAATTCGACCCTGGGTTGTAGCCGGGTTCATTGTTCGCAATGCCGTCATTTAGGCCGATCACGACCCCGGAGCGCGGGGCATAGATCGGGGTTCCGCTCCGCACCCCAACATCCCATGCGCGATGACGACCACCGTTGCTGTACGACCACCCAGCGGTGAGTCGAGTAGGCATTGCCCACGCTGGGGACGCGACTAGCGTGCCTGCCACTGTTCCGACGTAGCTCGATCGGTTCTCAGGGATGACCGGTTCTTCTTGCGCCTCACCGTCTTCGCCAATCCAGTGATCGCCGTACTCGCCAGTGTGATCGACTGTTCCAGTCGCGTCATGGTTGCCACTGGCAACTGCTGCGGGAGCAACCGCCAGGCTGGCGAACCCAAGCGCACAGGACATGCCGAGTGCGACCACTGGGTTCATCATGGCGACGCTACGAGGCCCAGTTGCACCTCGACTTCCGCCGAGCTCGTTGTCGAGAAAGGGAGTAGACATCGATGGCGCCTTCGGGTTCGGGATTTTGCCTCGCAAAGGCGGAATCGGCAGGTATCGGGGCGAACTTGAGTCTTACAGCGGGAATCATCTCACGCCGTGACGTGGGAAAGTCCGTGCGGGACAACAGTGGGTACTCGGCATACCACTCTCGAGCCGACTGGTATGCCGACGGTTTAGTCTGAACCCCAGCCGTAGGTGACGCCCGAGGATTACAGAAAGTCAGGGTTACTTTGTGGGTGCAATCTACGGAGAGTTGACAGAGGAACTCGATGAACGGCTTGGCTGATCGCCGGGGACGGATTGCACGCCGCCAACCACGAGCTCAACTTCAACATCCACCTCCTCAAACCCGGCTGCGTCGAGCGCTGAGCGCAGCGATGCGACACCGGGCTTCGGGGGCGCGCCCAAAGCCGTGACGTGGAGGGTACCTTTAGTGACGCTGTATTCGGTGAGAGTCCACCCTTCGTCGGCAGCCCATTTGTTGACCGTGGGCGCCGCGCCATATTGAATTTTGCTGTTGAAGAATACCTCCGCGGATCCAATCGCCAGCGGAATTGAGATGACGACCACCGCCGCTATCACAACCGCCAGGCTGGTTCCTTTAAGCTTGCCAACCGTAAACCCCGCCTCTTTCGCCGTAGTGCGAACCTGATAGGCCAATAAAACGATTGTCGCCGTAAAGATCATGGCGGTGAGGTTCGTCAGGAAAAGAAGGAGTGCCCCGCGCGCGTCATCATGAAAGCCGTCTTGCCAGGTCAACCCAACGACGATCAGTGGTGGCACAAGAGAGATGGCAATCGCCACTCCGGGAAGGGTGTCAGCGACATCGGAACGGGCCAAGGCAAATGCGCCAACGAGTCCGGTGGCTAGTGCGGCAATCAGGTTGAGGAGGTCCGGATTTGTGCGGCTGGTGACTTCCGAGTTTCCGACCACAGAGTTATTCATCACATCCAGGAGGCCAAAGAGGAACCCGACTCCGATGACAAGCCCAGCACCGCCTAGGACCACTAGCCCGGAGCGCAACATTCGGTAGCGATCTGCCAGAACGAAGGCGAAGGCAGTTCCCAAAATGGGTGTCATTAGCGGAGCAACGATCATTGCTCCGATGACGGTCGCCGTCGAATCCTGCACGACGCCCGCGCCTGCGATAACCGCAGCTAGAGAGAGCAGTACCCAGAAGGCGGAGTACTTTCGTTTGGTGTTGGGTCCAAAGGACAGCAGGGTCTTATCGGCCATCCGGTCGATGTCGGCGACGGTCACACTTAGTCTGTCCACACATGAATAGTGGCTGGTTTCTCCTTCCGTTGCTCCTCGTGGAGCGTGTGACCAGAATCAATTCCGCTGCAGGGGCCGCTAGCAGCGCCGCAGCCTGCTGCTTTCACTATGGTGCTAGGACCGCAATACCCAACTAGTGAGCCTTAGCGGCCGGGGACTACACACGCGCGGCGATTAGGTAGGGATAGCAAATGGTTACAGACCCGGTTAAGCCTGGTCCTAGCGAGCGGCAGTCGGGCGGCACTACGTCGACCGAACCGCCGTGGGTGAAAGATGTCATCTGGTGGCAGGTATTTCCGATGGGCTTCACTGGGGCCGATATGTCCGGCCGTGACCGAACTAGGCATCTTGGCCTGAGACATATTGAGCAGTGGCTCGACTACGTAGTCGAGCTTGGTGCCTCTGGGATTTTGCTGGGACCCATCTTCGAATCGGCCAGCCACGGCTACGACACTATCGACTACTTTCGCGTCGATACCCGACTCGGGGCCCAGAGCGATGTCGATTCCTTGATAGCAAGCGCGCACTCAAAAGGTTTGCGCGTACTTCTTGACGGGGTTTTCAATCACGTCGGGCGTGATAGTGCTGCTTTCCAATCGGTGCTGTCACACGGTGAGGAATCTGAGTTCGCTGGCTGGTTTCGGCTCACCTGGCCGGCGGATCTAGAGCCGGGACAGGTTCCCGGGTACGAGGCATTCGAAGGCCACGATGATCTCGTTGTCCTCAATCACGAGAGCCCGGCAGTCGTCGATCTTGTTTCCGACGTGATGAGCTATTGGTTGGAAAGAGGGGCTGACGGATGGCGACTCGATGCGGCATATGCGGTTGATCCGGCATTCTGGGCAAAAGTCCTCCCACGGGTGCGCAAGATCTACCCAGACGCGTACTTCGTTGGCGAGGTAATACACGGCGATTACACGCAGATCGTCGAGCAGTCAGGGCTGGATTCAGTCACCCAATACGAACTTTGGAAAGCCATGTGGAGTTCGATTAACGATGCCAACTTCTTTGAGCTGGCGTGGTCGATGGAACGCCATGACGAGTACCTAGAAAGCTTCGTTCCGCTGACGTTTCTGGGTAATCACGACGTGACCCGGATCGCGAGCAAGTTGGTTGACCAGCGCCATCTCCCGCATGCGCTCGTCGTGCTGGCCACGGTCGGTGGGACGCCCTCTATCTACTATGGAGACGAGCAAGCATTACGAGGTATTAAAGAGGAACGGTTCGGCGGTGACGACGAGATTCGGCCGATTTTCCCTGATACGCCGAGGGGCTCGGTGCCGTTTAGTCGCGAGCATCTCGCACTGCACCAGCAGCTGATTGGGCTTCGCCGGCGCCACAGATGGCTACATAACGCGCGCACCGAGACAGTGGAATTAGAGAACGAACGGTTCCGCTATCGCTCGAGCGCTTTTGGCGAGTCGCTTGACGTCTCGCTGAATCTTACGGGCGAACAGTGGGTGATCCCAGTGTTGTCGCGTATGGAGCTACTTGCCAGCGACCCGAAGACAATTCTGGACGCAGAGAACCTGATTATTAGTGCCCACGGTTGGGCTATCTGCGTCCCCATCATGGTCGGTTAGCAAGCCCGACGAGTCCGATTAGCCCGATCTAAAGATCAATGATCCGAGCTGGAATGTCGGTGTTCCCCCACAGTGGTCGGTGGGTGGAGAGCAGGCTTAGGGAACTGCCTGCGTCGGGGTCAACATATTTGGCGGGAGCAGTGGTCCACGGCGCCCACAACGTGCTGCTTGAGACTCTTGGTTGCTTGGTCTTCTGCCGGTCGGCGAGCTTACGCATAGAGTATGGGCAATTATTGAGCGGGACAAACAGATGGATCCACAGAGCGATGCGAGGCGAGGTGATAACGGTGAGTGAAATCGGCGACAGCTTGTGGTCGAAGTGGCGTCGGGTGCCGGGACCTCTCCGCAAATCTGCTGTTCTCCTCATTGGGTTGACTCTGCTTGCCATCGGTGGAGTGCTCATCGTCCTCCCCGGTCCGTTTACCCTGCCGTTCGTCGTTGCTGCGCTCGCCGTGCTAGCTAGCGAGTTCGTGTGGGCTGAGCGGGTATTCCGTCGGGGGAAGGACGTGACGAAGTCGGCCGTTGGCACTCTCAAGCGGGTCCCAAATGGGATAATCGGGGCAGCTTTTCTCCTGATCGTCTCGGGCGTCGCTATCACTTTCTACTGGTGGATATCTCACCGCTGAGGAATTGGCGCAACCGGCGTTTATGGTGGTGTGAAGCAGGTGTACATCGTTAATTAGCCACGGCGCGCTAGGTGCGCTACCCAGTGAGCGTGGTGCTTGGAGCTAGCGTTGCGTTATGAAGAGAATGGTTTTGGCTTCCTGCGCCACGCTGTTGGTGGCTCTCGCCGGATGCTCAGCGACGACGAGTGATGCTGACGTCAGCGATTTATCGACACCCTCGGAACGTGTGAGTGAGTCGCAGACGACAACAGCCCCAACCCGCAGTTCCACTTCACCGACGCCGACCCCAGCGACGAGTGTGACGGCTAGTGGCATAGCCCAATCGCTCACATGCAGCAATATATCCGCTGAGGATCCGCCTCAAGGCGCGTCGCCCGTCCCGGCGAGTGCCGCCCGATGCAGTCTCGGTGTTCAGGGGTACATAGTGCTCGCCTACTCCTCCCAGGCCAAAGCATCCGCTGGTCTTAACCAACTTCGGGAGCAGGCTGAGTCGACTGGCGAGACCGTCATCTTGGCTGCCGGTATGACATGGATTGTCCGGCCAGCAGAAGGAACTGCAGTCGGTAAGGACATGCTGAAGGCAGCGAAAGCTATCGGCGGCAAAAAGAAGATACTGCCGTAACGAGAAGCAGCCCCAGAAAATTCGCAGAATCTGGCGGTGCGCCTACCCAATCTGAAAAAATCTCGGCTTCAAGATCGGCGGCAACCTGGTCATCCATGGTCTGACTCAGGGACTAGGCGGCCAGTTGTTGCTGAAGCAAATATCCTGGTGTCCAGGTGAGTGCTGAGTTTAGCCAAAGACCGGCGGGCCGTACGTCAGACACACACCGGCCGCTGTCGCCCCGAGAAACATCGCAATCACGACGAGTGCGACAACTCGAATCCACTGTGGCTGGTTGCCCGACATCGACGGTGGCAGATACGTGCGGGGTAGCGTCGTGCCACCACGCATCTCGACATAACGAGTGTCGATTTCCGCCTCTGGACCGGCTGCTGGCACCTGGTCGTACGGGACGTCGTGAGTAGCGCTAGAGGCAGGATCATCGATACTCACGAGCTGATTCTTGCGCGGATTCGGGCCAACCGCAAGGCTGCCGAGGTACTAGCGCACCTAGTCCGTCGCTAACCCACGCATCGACAGGGTCAATATCGCCGCTAGTCCTTAAATCGCCGTCGTTTTGCTGGCCGGTTCGAGTTCTCCAAGCCGATAAGTGATTCGTAGGCAACCGGTTCGGTATCGAGCGCACGGTCCAAGGTGACGGCTGCACTGATCAATGCGAGGTGGGTAAATGCCTGCGGGAAGTTGCCTAGTTGTTCTCCGGTGTAGCCGATCTCCTCGGAGTAGAGACCAAGGTGATTGGAGTAAGTAAGCATCTGCTCGAAAATCATCCGAGCCTCGGCTAGGCGGCCCGCCTTGGCCAGCGCGTCGACGTACCAGAATGTACACAGTGAAAAGGTGCCCTCATCGCCGGCGAGACCATCGGGTGAGGCTTCGGGGTTGTACCGAAAAACGAGGCTGTCCGAGACGATCTCATCGGCCATCGCGTCGAGGGTGGATAACCATCGAGGATCGCGCGCGGAGATGAAACCAACGAGTGGCATTTTCAGGATCGAGGCGTCCAACACATCAGTGTCGTAATGCTGGACAAATGCACCGATCTCCTGGTTGTAGCCACGTTCCATGATCTGGATATAGATCTTGTCGCGTTCCTCTCGCCAACGCTCAAGTGGTCCGGGCAGACCCTTTTCCCGCGAGATCCGGATCATGCGGTCGAATGCAACCCAACACATAAGGCGCGAGTACACGAAGTCTTTTTTACCGCCGCGCGTCTCCCAAATACCTTCGTCTGGGCGAT
>JBLHZE010000125.1:0-6458 GCA_047631015.1 Actinomycetes bacterium | reverse complement strand
TGCCGTCGAGGGCGGCTAGGCCCAGAGCTGTCCCTCAAGGGCAGCCTCTGCATCTTCGATACTCCCCTCATATGCCCCGGTGGACAGGTACTTCCATCCGCCGTCGCACACAATCAAGGCAATATCGGCTGACTCCCCCGCTTTGATCGCCTTATCAGCCAGCCCTAAAGCAGCGTGCAGGATCGCGCCTGTCGAAATCCCCGCGAAGATCCCTTCTTGTTCCAGCAGTTCTCGCGTGCGTCGAACGGCTTGGGCAGGTCCCACCGAGTATCGACTAGTCAGCACCGACTCGTCATACAGTTCGGGAACGAAACCCTCATCGAGATTCCGGAGTCCATAGACGAGCTCGCCGTAGCGCGGTTCAGCGGCAACAATCTGAATTCCCGGGACGTTCTCACGAAGGAATCGACCTGCCCCCATCAGCGTTCCCGTCGTACCAAGGCCCGCCACGAAGTGCGTGATCGTGGGTAAATCGGCCAGTACCTCTGGGCCCGTCCCGCGATAGTGCGCCTCGCTATTGGCCGGATTCCCGTACTGGTAGAGCATCACCCAATCAGGGTGTTGCTCGGCGATCTGCTTAGCGACTCTCACCGCCTCATTGGAGCCACCGGCAGCTGGTGAGTACCTGACTTCCGCACCCCACATCTTGAGTATCTGGGTTCGCTCGGCCGACGTGTTTTCTGGCATGACGCAAATAAGCTGGTAGCCCTTGAGCTTCGCGGCCATAGCTAACGAGATTCCGGTGTTCCCGCTCGTGGGCTCCAGAATGGTGTCCCCGGGCTTGAGGGTGCCATCGCGCTCGGCTGCTTCGATCATCCATAGCGCGGGACGGTCCTTGATCGACCCGGTCGGATTCCGGTCCTCGAGCTTCGCCCACAGGCGTACATCCGCACTCGGGGATAGCGTCGGTAGGCCGACCAGCGGTGTATTACCCACCGAGGGGAGCAGAGAATCGTAGCGAGTCATTGCGGAGGTACCTAGCGATCTACCGTAGGTGTAGAACCACCGGCGACTGCCGGAAGGATCGTCACAGTGTCACCATCGGAGATGGCAGTATTGATCCCGTCGAGGAACCGGACATCCTCGTCATTGAGGTAAATGTTGACGAACCGGCGCAGCGCCTCACCATCGAGGAGTCGATCCCCGATACCGGGATACGACGCTTGGAGGCTTGTCACGACTGCGGCAAGCGTCGGACCATCAGCGGACACTGTCCGCTCGCCACCAGTGTACGTACGGAGAATCGTCGGAATCTCAACTGAAATCACAAGAACAGCCTACGGGTTCTACCGCCGCGACTACACCCCGGCGGCAACCGTGACATCTTCCTCAGCCACTTCCCCATCAACGATCCGAAACGACCGGAACTCGTATGGACCGTCTTCGGTCCCTGTCTCGCGGGTACTCACGAGCACATAGTGCGCGTTTGGCTCCGATGCATAGGCAATATCCGTCCGGGATGGGTAGGCCTGGGTTGCCGTATGCGAGTGGTAGATAACGACCGGATCTTCGTCGTTGCGCGCCATCTCCCGGTACAACGTCAGAAGATCACTGGAATCAAACTCGTAGAACGTCGGTGACCGCGCCGCATTTATCATCGGAATGAATCGAACCGGCTTATCACTGCCGACCGGACCGGCGATGGCCCCACATGCCTCATCCGGATGGTCTCGACGAGCATGAGCAACGATGTCATCAACGAGCTCCTGGCTGATTGTCAGCATGACGGGCAGCTTACTACTGAACAGTCGACATCATTCCCGATCGCTCATCTGGCCAGGCGCGGCCAATGAGTCAGTTGAGGACGGAGAACGTCTAGCGCTAATCATCGCCTATCAACGCGATCAGCAAACTGTCTTGCCACCACGTCAAGAAGTCGTACATCATCGCCGATGCGAACAGCGGATCGTCCTGCTTCAACTTCGACATGTCCAGGTTTGGATCATCAGCGATCCCAAGCTGTACACCGAGGCTCAGCCGCAGATCGTTAATTGCGCGCAACCATTGCTCTGCCTCGGGGAACGAGACCTCGATCGTGTCCTCGTCCTCATCCACCGGCAGCGCGAGGCCGATCTTGAGTGCGGCCGCATCTGCAAGTTTGGCCTGGCGAAGGGGTTCGTCTGTGAACCGTCGGAACTCCGCCGACTTCTCCCGGTCATCGCGGTATCCGTCTGGCAGCAGGCGCAATAGCACTGGATCCTGCGGACGCTCAACCGTTGGACCGTCGAGACCGGTCAACCCTAACTCTGCGGCCAGTGGATCAGCCTGCTCCGTCTGGTCATCGTCGGATTGATCGAGTAAGCCGATGACCTCATTGACAAGTCCCATAATGAGCGCTCGCTCAACTGGCTCCAACCGACAACTCAATCCATCCCCTTTGCGTCCAAATGCATGTGCCATCAGCTGTCGCGCTCCATCGTGGCCCACAGCCCGTAGGAGTGCATCGCCGAAACGTCTCGCTCGATCTCCTCGCGAGTCCCGGTATTCACCGCTGCCTTGCCTTCGTTATGGACCTGCAACATCAGCTGGGCGGACTTCTCTTTTGAGTGGTGGAAATAGGCCATGAACACATACGTCACATATGGCATGAGGTTTACCGGGTCGTCCCACACGATGCACGCCCACGGTTTGTCGACCTGGGTCTGCTCCTGTGCCATGGGATCGGCGAGTTCAAAGGGAGCCGTCACGGCAGCGATGATTCCATGCCTTGGCCCTGACCGCACGTCCGAGTCGAGCGTTTGCCCTCTACTCTTGGCACATGGACTCTTACGCGGTGATTCCGCCCCGCGATCCGACACTGCCGGAGCCACCGTTGCTCGCGCGTATTCGGGAGTCTGTCCTGGGCGACGATCGGATTATGGCGGGACCATTTGGCGTGCGCCGGGTGACCTACGCGGATTACACCGCCAGCGGACGTTCGGTGACTTTCATTGAAGACTTCATCCGCAATGAAGTACTCCCCCGCTACGCCAATACCCACACCGAAAGTAGCGGTACGGGTCGACAAACGACTCGATTTCGGGAGGATGCCCGAGCCCTTGTCGCCGACAGTCTCGGCGCGGACGATTCCTACGCCGTCCTGTTCGCGGGGTCCGGCACGACCGGCGCGATCGATAAACTAATCGGTATCCTGAACCTACGGCTTCCGGCCGAACTGTGCGAGGAGTTCGACCTGCTCGCACAGATTCCCGTCGCTGAGCGCCCAGCCGTCTTCATTGGGCCTTTTGAGCACCACAGCAATGAGCTCCCGTGGCGCGAATCAATCTGCGATGTCATCCGCATCCCCGAGGATGCCGATGGCCACATCGATCAATCGGTACTTGCGGTCGAACTGGATCGATATTCCGACCGACGAACCCGAATCGGATCATTCAGCGCCGCAAGTAATGTCACCGGCATCGTCAGCGACACCATCGGGATTACCCGAATTCTGCACGATCACAATGCGCTGGCATTCTGGGATTTCGCGGCAGCCGGACCGTACGTCGAGATCGACATGAACCCCCTCAACGAGGCGGCTACCGCGATGGATGCCGTGTTCCTCTCGCCGCATAAGTTCATCGGTGGTCCTGGCACACCTGGTGTCCTCGTTCTGCGCCGTGACCTGTTCACCAACAGCGTCCCCGATGTCGTCGGTGGCGGCTCAGTTGCGTACGTAAACGCCGACGATCATCGCTACGTCGCTGATCCAGTCCAGCGTGAGGAGGCCGGGACACCTGCGATTGTGGGAGCAATCCGAGCTGGCCTGGTCATGGGCCTTAAACAAACTGTCGGCGTTGAAACGATTCGGGCGCACGAAGGCGACTACCTGCGTCGGGCGATGGCTGTGTGGTCACAACACCCCAGCATCGAGATCCTGGGCAATCAGGAAGCCGAGCGTCTATCCATTGTGTCGTTTACGCTACGCGCGCCCTCTGGTCGATATCTGCACCACAATGCCGTCGTTGCGTTACTCAATGATCTATTCGGAATTCAGGCCCGCGGTGGTTGCTCCTGTGCCGGACCGTATGGGCACGACCTACTTGGAGTCGACACCGAACGCAGCCGCGAATTCGAGCGCGAGGTTGCGCGAGGGTGCGAGGGGATTAAGCCCGGATGGACACGCATCAACTTCAACTACTTCATCTCCGAGAAAGTATTCCGCTACATCGTGGAGGCAGTCTCGCTTGTTGCTAGGTATGGATGGTGTCTCCTTGATCAATACCGATTCGATATCACGTCGGGACTATGGGAGCACCGCTCTGGGGTCGAGGAAGTGCTCTTACGCCTCAGTGATTTGACCTACGACGCTGACGGGTCGCTACGGTATCCTCTCCGCGACGATCGGGCAGACGAATCGGTGCTCGCAGATCACTTGCGCGCGAGTGAGGAAATCCTGCGTGCCGCCGAGGCGGCCGCCAAAGCCGCCAGAAATCCTCACCTACCCGACGAAGAGCCAGACGACTACGTGAGTGCAGGTCTAGCTACCGCAGAGTTTGAGGCATTGCGATGGTTCGAACTGCCTGCTGCGTCCCTAGTGACGCCCACCAACTAGACGACTGGCTCAAACTACCGGGCGCATCCCAAGCGAATCCGATCGACGAGACAGCTGGCTCGTACTCGTTACCTATTCTTCAGCGTGACATGTTTGTAGGTCTTGGCGTACGACTTACCACCGGCTGCTTTCACCCGTAGCTTCGTCTTTTTGCCTGTGGCCTCCACACCGAACGAGTACTTGCCTGAACTCGAGGTGCGGTCAGTGCGGACTCTGACCCACTTTCCGCTCTTCTTCTTATGAAGTGTGACCTTCTTGCCCGCGCGAACTGGCTTCACCTTGCCACGCAACGAGACTGCTCGGCCCTTTGCCCCGCGCTTGGATGAGACCTTCAGCTTGACCTTCTGCGACTTCTTGCCAGCTACCGCATCAAACGGCATATTGCGCGCGATGGCCCGCAGTTGCGCCCATTGATCGCTGGTCTCTGATCCGATCATCCACGTGGCGATACCATTGAGTCCGTAGCGGCTGGCGATCTTGGCTCGCTCCACGACGGTTGTCGTATCCGGCACCCACGCGCTGCGCTTAACCTCGCATTTGCCGCCGTTGTATTTGACCTTGTAGGTATACGTGCGCTCAAGTGAGCCCGGATCACGCCCCCATTTACTGGCCGGGGTTCCATCGATAACCGATCCGATATCTCTGGTCTGATAGGTCTTCTTGGATAACGTCGGGCAGCCAGTACCCTTCTTCCAGACCACCCAATCACGACCGTAAGTGGGGGTGCCAAGCTGAACCTTGTTAGCGGGCATAACGGACACCGCATACGCGGCAACCTTGTTTACCCAACTGAGCGGACCGCCGACTGGTCCCGGCACGCTGTAGGCATAGTCGTAGGCCATGATGCGGAGCTTGTCGATATATGGTCCGATTTCTGGCCAGGCGTACACCCAGTAGTTACCATTGGGTACCCCCGAAGGTGGCACCGCGACAGCCAACTTCTTACCATTCGCGTGCAGTACACCCGAGAGTTCCTTGATGAACTTGACCCACGCCGGACTGGTCGTCTTCCAGCTAGCTTGGCCATCGCTAAAGGCAAACTTCTCGAAGTCCAAGTCAATGCCGTCGTAGCCTTTTGAGTTGACCAGATTGGAAATCTGGTTCACCAGCGCGGCGCGGCGCGACGAATTACGCAATACCTTACTCATGTGGCCCGTACCCGTGCCGTCCGTGATCGAGGGCATCACGAGTGCGCCCTTGTCCTGGAGTTGGGCCAGGACTGATGCGTGAGTTCCTGAGCTCAGCGAGTTGCTCTTGATCGCGACTTTGCTCGACGACTTCGAACTTGTGACCGCGTTATACCAGAACGGCGAGACATCCGAGAACAGATCAGCGTTGTTGAGAAACGACTTCACGGACTCAGGGGTGATCCAGTAGGGCAGCCAGCCGCTCATGATCCGCTGGGTTTTCTTGGAATCCGCGGGCGCGACTGCGTGAGCGCTGGTAGCCGCGGGGACAATCCCTACAGATAAGAGGCCCACGGTTGACAGCACGGCGATTGTCCGGCGTAGTTTCGCGGTCTTCGTCTTCAGCCCTGTCATTGCTCCTCCATCGGTAATCGTGCTCCGCTATCCATGCTCCACTGACCGCGCTCGGGGCGAAAGCGACGAAACCCGCACCCCACACCGTTATGTCCGCGTCACTCTATGCGCGCCCACCCACGTGCGTGCCGCAATTGATTCTAAATACGTCGAATTCTTGTCCAAAACTACCGGATAGTGAGCCGACCAAAAACTAGTCTCGGCTACCGTGGCCGCCATGCCAAGACACTTCATGATTGTAGTATCGACCATCTCAGCAACTGCCATATTAGCTACTGGTGGTGCTCTACCCAGCAGTGCCGGCGCCACTGGGAACGTCGATCCCGAACTCTCGGTGACGGCTGGAATGCGTGGGACGGCAGATTGGTACACCCCTGATCAGG
>JBLHZE010000124.1:0-6481 GCA_047631015.1 Actinomycetes bacterium | reverse complement strand
CGTGTCTTGCTCGGCTGCAACAAAGGTCGCTTCCTCTCGCACAGGTACATCTGTCACAAGCTCGCGGGCATCTAGCTCCCACTTTTTGCGGCCGCCGTCGAGCAGTTTGACATTCTCGACGCCGTACAGCTTGAACTCCCAGTAGGCGTAGGCAGCAAACCAGTTGTTATTGCCGCCATACAGCACGATGGTGTCATCGTTAGTGATGCCGTTGGCCGAGAGCAGCGCCTCGAACTGCTCTTTCTTCAGAACATCGTGGCGTACCGGATCGGTGAGGTCGGAGTGCCAGTTGAACGTGATGGCGTTGCGGATGTGGTTCTTGTCGTAGGCAGTCGTATCTTCGTCTACCTCTATCAGCACGACGTTGTCGTTATCCAGGTTCTCTTCGACCCAGTCGGCTGTTACTAGCGCAGATTCGCGGCTCACAGTGATATCTCCCATGGTGTTTGAGTGTTAGTTGATAATGCGGCAAGGGTCTTCATCGCTCAGTTGTGCACGGTGCGGTCATGCATGTTTTGGTCGTTCTGTGAGTCCGTCGTGCGACCGTTTCGGGCTGACGCGCTGGACTCGTCGGCTGGTTGGACCTTCTTTCTCATACCCAGGTGGCGGGCGATGAGGTACATCTCGCAACCCAGGCAGAAGTTGAATGCAGCATTAAGGAAAGCAGCCGCCAAAGCTGCGCCAATCGCAACATAGAACACAGCGCTAAGGCCGGTGAGGAGGCCGACGGCACCGATCAGAGCGAAGACCAGCCCAACGGCCTGCGCGAAGCGAGGCGGAGCCTGGTCTTCTAGCTCGTGCGGACGAGCGAGCCGGGGCCGGACAAACCGCCGGAATAGCCATCCGTACGGCTGTGCGGTCAACCCGAGGACGGCCCCGGTAGCAAATGCCAGCGTTTGGATGGCCAGCAAAGCGAGCGCCAAACCGGAGGCCGGGCCAAGAATCAGGATCAGTGCGAGGACAGCCGTCGTGATCGCGGCACCAAATCGTGGTCCCCGAGGATCAATCTGTTGCCGCTGCGCCAGTCGAGCTGAAGTGTGGGTAGTTGTTGTTAACATTCTTTTCCTGTCAGGTTCTGTGGGGGTCGGTCACGTCGGCAGAAATACAGAAGCCGCAACCTAGATGGACGCCGACCGAAAGCTGGACAACCAAGGGCATCTGAGTGATGCACGCGGGCGAACAAGCCAAGCGGCAGCGGTCAAAGCCAGCTGCGGCTATCGCATACAGAGACAGGTGGTGGCGCGGCAGTAATCAACTGTCCGTCGCTTCACGAGATTCACCTGTAAAAACATGAGTCCTAGCGTAAGCGCTAACAGACGGATCCGTCTAGCGGGGGTGACCCTGGCTCGCTGAGCTTGGCTCATGACGTCCGCAGATCCGCAGCGTCTGGAATGACGGCTCCCAGTGCTGCAACAACGTCGGCATAGCGCGGTTCTCCCGCAGCCCGGTGATGAATCGATCCGTCACCGTCGAGAATTAGCACGGTTGGGGTGCGCAAGATCCCCAGCTCGCGGGTGAGCGCGAGGTCTTTCTCGGCATCCACCTCGATCACCGTCACACCAGCAACCGACGCTACGACTCGGTCCAGGACGCGCCGTGTCGCGCGGCATGGGGCGCAGAAGGCACTCGTAAACTCAACCAACGTCGCGCGTGAGCCAAGCGAGGCTCCCAGCTGTCCGCTCGTCAATTGGGCGGGCGACTGGCTGCCGGGCCAGGAACCTGCTGGAAAACTCGGTTCCACAAACCGGCCATTCGTGCGCTTGCGCCAAAGACCGTATGCAGTTGCGGCGGCAAGGATGACGACTACGGCGATCAGTCCCGTCACGTCTACTCCTGTCCGGCGGCAGCGTTAGCTGACACTTCCTTGGCTGGCACGTCCTTAGGCGGCGCTGCCTTAGGAGGAACCACAAATCGGTAGCCGACATTCCGAACTGTTCCAATCAATGCGTCATGTTCGGGACCAAGCTTTGCGCGGAGTCGCCGAACATGCACGTCCACAGTCCTCGTACCGCCGAAGTAGTCATAGCCCCAGACCTCCTGAAGAAGCTGCGCGCGGGTGAAAACTCGGCCGGGGTGCTGCGCGAGGTACTTGACTAGTTCGAACTCTTTGAACGTTAAGTCAAGTGTCCGCTTCTTAATGCGAGCTGTGTAGGTGCTCTCATCGATGACAAGTTCCCCGCCACGGATTTCCTCAGACACGCCCTCGGAGGAAAGGGCATGTAGTCGGCCGATACTGATCCGCAACCGGGCCTCAAGCTCGGCCGGTCCGACCGAATCGACGAGGACATCGTCTACCCCCCACTCGGCCGTGACCGCCGTCAAACCGCCCTCAGTAAGTATCAGTAACACGGGTACGTCGACCCCCGTTGAGCGAATCACGCGACACATACTCCGGACGCGCGGCAGCTCGCGGCGACCATCGATGAGGATGGCATCCACGCGGGGGGCATCGAGCAGGGCCGCACCGTCAGCCGGGAGAACGCGGACCCGATGCTGTAGAAGGCCAAGGGCCGGTAGCACCTCAGCGGTGGGCGCGAGAGCATCGGTTAGTAGCAACAAAGAACTCATGATGCCTCCTCCCGCGAGCCACCGGCATGACCTTCTAGACTCATAGAGTACCTGTAGTGAGGCATTCGCATCCATTGTCGAGAGGAATCGCCGTGGCAATGAGCGTCACCATCGATGTCATTGACGCACTTTCGGAAAATGAAGTCGATGCAGTTGCCCACCTTGTGGAGCGCGTTACGGAGACGGACGGGGTACGTCCGCTTTCCGAGAACGTCGCGATGAACCTGCTCGCTGGGCGAGCCGACGGGTTCCGACATATCTGCGCATCCCGCGACGGCCGGCTCGTGGCGTATGCGTCGCTGGAGCTCGGCGCTACCGGAGGCGGAACGGTCGAACTAGCGGTAGATCCGGCGGTCCGGGACTCCGGTGTGAGCGGGGCTGTGCTGGATCTCGCTCTTAGAGAGACCTCGGGGCACCTCGACATCTGGGCCCATGGTGAGTCTGGCGCCACCACGGCACTGGCCACATCCCGCGGATTTCGGCAGGTACGAACGCTGTACCGAATGCGCCGGACCCTCCTCAGGGATCTGCCACTTGCCCCGGTCCCGACAGGTATCGCCATTCGCACCTTTGATCCGGTGAACGATGTCGATAGCTGGCTTGCAGTCAACGCGGCCGCATTCGCCGACCTACCCGACCAGGGCGGGTGGACGCGCAAAGATCTCGCCCTGCGCCAGCGGGAAGACTGGTTCGATCCGACCGGGTTCCTCCTTGCCCAAGAAGTCAACACGGATGGCTCACCCGGAACACTCGCAGGCTTCCACTGGACGAAAGTCGACCGACATGATGCCGGAGTTGATGACGACGCAGACGATATCGACGGGCCGGATCCGATTGGCGAGGTATACGTCTTAGGAATCACACCGACCTGGAAGGGTCGGGGTCTGGGGAGAGCACTGACGGTGATGGGAATGGAACACCTCAGAGACCAGGGGTTAACCGAGATCATGTTGTACGTGGATTCCGACAATACTGCGGCAATCAAAACCTACGAGCGACTCGGGTTTGTCCGCTATGAGAAAGATACGTTGTTCTCGTCACCGGTCCCTGCTCGACCGAATCAAGGCTGACGATGCGTATTAGGCGGCGGTCTGGCAAGCTCCTATCATGAGCAGGCATTCAGCGACGGAGTCGGAATCGAAAGATGTTGATCTCCCTAGCGGAACGCTGCCTGCGGACCGCTTCATCGATCGGGAACTCTCCTGGCTGGCATTCAACCAACGGGTCCTGGAGCTCTCTGAGGACCCAGAACTGCCGCTCCTGGAGCGGACGAAATTTCTCGCAATTTTTGCGAGCAATCTTGACGAATTTTACATGGTGCGGGTCGCGGGACTCAAGCGCCGTATCGCGACCGGTATTGCTGTGCGAGCTGCCTCCGGGCTGCTCCCGCGGGAGGTCCACCAAGCGGTACTCACCGCCAGCGGCGAACTTATGGAACGCCAGGCCAACTGCTTTCGCGACCAGATTCGACCGGCTTTGTCCGAAGAAGGTATCGAAATGGTCCGATGGGAGGAATTGACGAATGACGAGCGCCGGGAGATGGCTGCCTTCTTCGATGATCGGGTCTTCCCAGTTCTCACTCCGTTGGCCGTCGACCCGGCACATCCGTTCCCTTACATCTCCGGGCTCTCGCTGAGCTTGGCGGTTATTGTCCGAAACCCCGACACCGGCACGGAACTCTTCGCCCGCGTCAAAGTCCCTGAGATGCTGCCCCGGTTCATTCAAGTCAGCCCCCAACGATTCGTCCCCCTCGAAGATGTCATCGCTGCCCACCTCGAGCTGCTCTTTCCCGGCCTTGACGTCCGCCAGAACCACACCTTCCGAGTGACACGCAACGAGGACGTCGAAGTAGAAGAAGACGACGCCGAGAACCTGTTGAAGGCACTTGAACGGGAACTCATGCAACGCCGGTTCGGACCGCCGGTTCGGCTCGAAGTCGAAGAGGGTATCGATGGACACCTGCTGGACCTTTTGGTGCGCGAACTCAACGTCAGTGACTCGGAGGTCTTTCAACTTTCCGGTCCACTGGATTTGACCGGACTGTGGACGCTCGTAGGACTAGATCGCGACGACCTCAAGGTTCCAGCGTTTGTGCCGAAAACTAACCGCGAACTCGCCGAGGTGGAGACTGCCTCTGCTCCTGATGTGCTGGACGCGATGCGCCGCGGTGATGTCCTCCTGCACCATCCCTACGACTCTTTCTCTACCAGCGTGCTGCGCTTTCTTGAACAAGCCGCCGCGGACCGCAAGGTGCTCGCGATCAAGCAGACGCTCTACCGAACCTCTGGTGATTCACCCATCGTCGATGCACTCATAGACGCGGCTCATGCGGGTAAGCAGGTACTCGTGCTAGTCGAGATCAAGGCCCGCTTTGACGAGGAGGCCAACATCTCCTGGGCTCGCAAACTGGAGCGTGCCGGTGTGCACGTTGTCTATGGTCTCGTTGGTTTGAAGACGCACTGCAAACTATCGATGGTGGTTCGGGACGAGGGTGACTCACTGAAGCGCTACTGCCATATCGGTACGGGCAACTACCACTCGAAGACTGCCCGCCTCTATGAGGACCTTGGGCTACTCACCTGCGATCAAGGGGTGGGTGAAGATGTCGCAAACCTCTTCAATCGGCTATCGGGCTATTCGATGAACACTGAGTATTCCCGGCTGCTCGTCGCGCCTCACTCCGTTCGATCAGGTTTGGTGGAACGAATTGAGCGCGAGGTCGAACATCATCTGGATGACCACGAAGCTCGGATCAGATTCAAGTGCAATTCAATCGTTGACGAGAAAGTTATTGATGCGCTTTACCGCGCCTCCCAAGCAGGGGTTCCGGTGGACCTCCTGGTTCGCGGGATCTGTGCGTTACGTCCTGGCGTCGCGGGGCTCTCGGACAACATCCGGGTGCGCAGTATCCTCGGCCAATTCCTTGAGCACTCGCGAATTTATGAGTTCGCCAATGCGGGCGATCCAGAGATCTTTATTGGCTCCGCGGATATGATGCATCGAAATCTGGATCGACGAATCGAGACCCTGGTCTCCATCACAAACGAGGCACATATCGCCGAGATTACCCACTTGCTTGATCTAGGCTTTGACCCACAAACGGCGTCTTGGCACCTAGACGAAGATGGCGGGTGGCACAGTGTGAGCACGGCAAGCAATGGAGCACCTTTGCGTGATTTGCAGCATCACCTCATCACCTTGCGACAGCGCCCGCTCAGGAGTTCGCGATGAGCGGTGAGCCCAGCCCGTCCCTGCCGACTGGACCTGCAACAGCTGTGCGCGAGGTTGAGGTGAAGCTTCGGGTCCACGGGCTTTTCAAACTGCCCGATTTGGTGACAGCCGAGGTCGGCGTCGCGCGGGCAAAACGGCAGGTGACGCGCAATCTCGCTGCTATCTACTACGACACGCAGGATCTGCGACTGTTCCGCTGGGGTGTGACACTTCGTCGACGCGAGGGCGGAAATGATGCTGGCTGGCACCTCAAGCTCCCGGTCAAAGGGGTCGATAGCGGCATCCGCGACGAACTGCAGCTTCCGCTTGACGCGGGCCAGGCGGGTCATATTCCAGACGCGCTATCGGGGGTCATCTTGCCCTACACCCGCGGTCGCGCCCTACAACCGATCGCCGAGGTTCACACCGAACGCATCCCCTACTTGCTCTACAGCGATGGCGGCACAGCGCTGGCAGAAATGGTGGATGACCGGGTCTCGATCTTCGATGATGGCGTGGTCGTCGAGCGCTACCGCGAGATTGAGGTTGAAGCGCTCGTTGAGGACGCGGACCTGACCCAGATCATTGCCGAACTTGAGAGGGTCGGTGCGAATCGGTCATCGCTGAGCAAAGCTGCAAGTGCGCTGGGACCGGATGCAGGTGGGCCAGCAGATGTCCGTGAACCTGCAATCGTCGGTCCGCT
>JBLHZE010000123.1:0-6498 GCA_047631015.1 Actinomycetes bacterium | reverse complement strand
CGCTTTTCCTGGCCCGACGACCTCTGACCACCAGCCTTCGCTGATGTGGCCCACTCCGGCCTCGCCGGTGACATGTGCATCACCGGTTAGCGCATGTAGCACGAGCACAGCATTATCGCGGGCAGCGTTGAGCTCACCCCAGGTCTGGTAAGCGACAGTGACCTCGGGCAACGATCCGCCCAGGTCTAACTCGGTCCCACCGACGGATGCGAACTGCCGTTCCCCGACATCGTCCCCTGGCCGCCAGTACGCCCCCGCACGCACCGGCGACTGGGGAGCGGTCATGATGCGGCAGCGGCAAAGCCGATATTGAGGTCAGCAACGATATCGTCGATATGCTCGAGTCCAACAGCTAACCTGATGAGCCCTGGTGTCACACCAGCCGTCGCTTGCTCTTCTTCGCTGAGCTGGGAGTGAGTGGTCGAGGCTGGGTGAATAACAAGGCTGCGCACATCACCGATATTGGCAACGTGGCTGTGTAACTCCAGCGCTTCAACGAACTTCTTGCCAGCTTCTTCGCCACCTTCGATATCAAAGGCCAGCACCGCACCGGTGCCCTTAGGCGCGTATTTCTTTGCCAGTTCATTCCAATTGCTGCTTTCCAGGCCCGCGTAGTTCACGCTCTTCACCTGCGGGTTCGCCTCAAGGAACGCGGCAACGGCTTCTGCGTTCTCAACATGGCGCTCAATCCGAAGGCTCAGCGTCTCCAGCCCCTGAGCAATCAACCAGGCATTAAACGGTGCTACTGCGCAACCAAGGTCACGTAGCAGTTGAACCCGTGCCTTCATGATGTACGAGACGTTGGCACCGAACGGCGAGCCTACGCCGAGGTCGCGGGCATAGACGAGCCCGTTATAGCTCGGGTCCGGCTCGTTGAAGTTTTTAAACTTTTCGGGGTACTGCGAGTAGTCGAACGTGCCGCCGTCAACAATGACGCCAGCGATAGCAGTCCCGTGACCGCCTAAGTACTTGGTTGCTGAGTGCACGACGATGTCCGCGCCCCACGCCAGTGGGTTAATGAGGTATGGCGTTGCGACAGTGTTGTCGATGATCAGCGGGACGCCGGCGATGTGCGCAACATTCGCAACTTCTTCGATGTCGAGGATGTCATTGGCCGGGTTCGAGATGGATTCGGCGAAGAAGGCCCGGGTATTGGGCTGGACTGCGGCCGACCATGCCGCTGGATCGTCTGGGTCGTCGACGAAGCTAACACTGATACCGAGCTTCGGAAGTGAGTAATGGAAGAGGTTATACGTGCCGCCGTAGAGGCGTGGGCTGGACACAATATGGTCGCCAGCCTCAGCAACGTTGAGGATCGCCAGGGTCTCTGCAGCCTGACCGCTGGCCACCAAGAGTGCTCCGACTCCACCTTCGAGTGCCGCGACGCGCTCTTCGACAGCAGCTTGGGTCGGGTTCATAATGCGGGTGTAGATATTGCCGAGTTCCTTGAGCGCGAATAAATCAGATGCATGCGCGGTGCTCGCGAAGGTGTAGGAAGTTGTTTGGTAGATCGGCAGGGCGCGCGCGTTGGTCGTCGAGTCGACCGTCTGTCCGGCGTGGATCTGCCTTGTCTCAAATGCCCAATCTTTGCTCATTGTGTCTGTTGCTCCGTCTCAAGGTTGATGTGGAAGTGACTGTGGATTCTGCCCTAGTGAACTCAGCGTGTGGATTCCTCGTGCCCTGGCTCTTGTGTCATGGTGGTGTACCAATGCTCCCGATTCGGCCACAGTTCGACGCCGCCTCGGCATACCCAACCCTTCGCCGAAAACGAGCCAGGGTGGAGATCGGATTGACGGAATGCACGCGCGACGACAATCGGGTGCTACCCGAAAGCAGGTTGATTAGAACCCGCGACATCGCATTCGTTGCATCGTCATATACAGACTCCTGATGTAGTCAGCGGCTAATCGCCATGGTGATCTTACGGCCTAGCAAGTCGTTTCAGGCAATGCGGGTCATTTCTGCGTAATTACGGGGATCAGCTTCGGTGCGTTACCACCAAAAGACATTGACTTGCTACACAGAGTGACCTATCTCGCATTCGGTCAAATTGGCTGAAATCACCCATGGCGGGCCGCAAAACTCCCTCTTAGCAGACATGAAAACGGCAGCCAGTATTTCTCGGGAAGACTCGCCGAAGTTTTTCTGGCAAATTTTTCATGGCGGACTAATTCGTTAAGCAAAACCGGACCCCACAGGGATCACTGGTTATTGCTGATCCGGCAGAGTCCGTGTGCTCGGCTAAATCTCGGTTCATATCCACGGGTGTGCTGTCGGTGTGAGAAAACACGCACCAAAGCCGAGCTAGACCCAAACACCGCACGACAGACGGACGGAAAACTAATGACGCACCAGCTGAAAAAGGTCGCCATCGGCGCGGTCAGTACCTGCGTGCTCGGGGCCGGCGCCGTCGCTGCTGGACCCGGGGCCTCGGCTGTCGGCGCTGTTCCCTCCGCCATATCAGCAAGCGCGTTCACCATTGCTCCCGCCGCCAAGCGGAGACCGAAGTTCGTCTCCAGCCATGCCCGCTACGGGATCAAGAGCTCGAAATCGGTGAAGCGCATGCAGCGCAAATTGATTGCGAAACGCACTGCGACGAAGGGTTTGCGCACGGCTGGGGCAACGGGATCGTATTACAAACCGACCAAGAAGTCGGTCGGCAAGTGGCAGCGCAAGCTTGGGTTCAGCGGTGACCAAGCGGACGGCATCATCGGCCGGGCAAGCGCGAATGCACTTGGACTGCGCTGGGCGAAGCCCAAAATTTCGTCGGATTCCGTGCCGACCTCAAAGCCTATTCCCGGTCAAAGCGGCGCGCTGAGTCGAAATCAGTTGAAGTCGGTCCTCAAACAAGCTGGGTTTCGGGAGCCGAGTATTCGTACCGCCTACGGAATCGCGATGCGCGAATCCCGCGGCTATCCGGGTATCGCCAGCAAGCCAAACTCGAACGGAACCCAGGACCACGGCCTGTTCCAGATCAACGACGTTCATCGCTCCTACATCGACTTCACTAATATCTACAACGCGCTCTATAACACCCAAGTCGCGTACAACATGTCGAGCGGTGGAACCAACTTCAGCGCCTGGGGTCTCGGGACCCAAGGTTGGGCTGGGACACTGAAGAAGCAATCCCCCGTCTACTGGCAGATGCTCCAAGATGAGATGGAAAGATTCAAAGCGCAGTACCCCGGCTAGTGGTGGGCAGCTGGCGTGCGACCGTCACGCGTTCGTTACTACCGAAGTATCAGAGCGAGCCCAGGTAGACGCCGGCGAACAGGCCTACAACTCCTATGGCTGAGATACCGGCACCAGCCGCACCCTTGTTCGGACCTGAGTCATCATGCAGCATTCCGAGAACAACAACGACTGCCGAGATGAACGCAACCACGATGGATAACCAGAACATCCTCGAAACTCCTGACCACTGCTTTTCGTCTATTCGGACACTAAATCCTTGTACAACTAGAACCTACGGTAACCACCCATCAAACAGTCTGCATCTCGGCGTCGAGTTATTGCTCGAATCGGCGCACCGGGCACAAATACCTGTCTGAACTATCTGCCATCGACTGAACCTTGACGGCTATGATGCGCACCGTGTCGCCCCCCACTCGGTCCCGCGAAACGATAGCGGTATTGCTGACTGTGGTGGCTGTTGTTTTCTTCTCTATAAGCGCCGGGGTCACGCTCATCGTCCTGGACGCTGGGGTCTCTACGGCGGTTCTGGCTGGACTGCGTACCGTTAGCTCAGCCCTACTGCTCGCTCCGGTCCTGTTGCTGTTTCGGCGTTCGCAGCGGAAGATTCCACGCCGAGACTTCCCAGTACTACTCGTTTACGGTTGCGCGGCTTGGAGCCAGTCGCTCCTCCTTTATCTCGCGATCTCTCGTATCCCAGTCGGGCTGGCCTTGCTTTTGATAACCCTTGCCCCAGTCTGGCTGACTCTGTGGGCACGCTTTATCCGCAAGCAGAAAATGAACCGGATGCTCTGGCCGTCGATCGGAATCTTGTTTGCCGGACTTGCCATGATCGCAGTGCCTGGCGCCAGCGACTTTGACCCGGTAGGTGTTTTTTGGGCGTTCCTTTGCTCTTTTGCCCTCGCTGCTTTCTTCCTGTCAGGTCAGCGATTGGTCTCCAGCTCAGATCCCATCGTGGTGACGTTCTGGGGATTCGCTACAGGCGCTGTCCTGTGGACCTTCCTTGGCGTAACCGGACTTTCCGGCGCATGGTGGTCCGTGTCCGCTTCCGCCACTACGGCCCTTCCCGTGGCTCTGGGCGGGGCCTTGGTGCCGCTAGGCCTACTTCTCATGTTCATCGTGTCGCTCGGCACAGTCTTTCCGTACGTTGCCATAGTCAACGCCGTACGGTACGTCCCGGCCACCTACATCAGTTTGCTGTTGCTCACCGAACCAGTGGGAGCGGCTCTTGTTGCCGTGTGGTTTTTCGACCAGACCCTGCAATCCAATCAAATCCTGGGCGGGTTCATCGTCATCAGTGGCGTTGCAATAGCGCTCCTGAGTCGCCCCAAACAACCAGCTGAAGACAGAGAGCTTCTTTAGAACAGGTCCGGGTATCCCGCCGATAATTATCGGTCTAATCTCCATCTTTTACTGTGGCTGGGATATCCACAGAAAGGTCGCAGGGCTGCGCAGGTCCAGCCAGCACCCGGCTAGTCACCCCGCTCAGGACTCTCCACTTGCGCGTGTTTTCGTCTAAGATCAGGTCTCAGATTCACCGCACGGATCCTGGTCAACTACGAGGGCTCTGGCGGCAAAGGAGACACCTATGACGATCATCTCTGACATGCTCATCGGCGGCCAGTGGCTTTCTGGGAACGGTCGACTCCCCGTCCATGATCCCAGCAACGGGAGTGTCATTTCCGAGATCGCCATAGCCAGTGAGATCGAGTGTGAAGCAGCTGTCACGGCGGCAGCCGATGCGCAACCAAGCTGGGCAGCGACCGCTCCCAGGCAACGTGCCGAAATCTTACGCCGCGCCTTTGAGCTGATGACCGTTGAAAGCGAGTACCTCGCGCACCTCATCAGCAGGGAGAACGGCAAGGTCCTCGCTGATGCTCGCGCCGAAGTCGCCTACGCTGCCGAGTTCTTTCGGTGGTTCTCGGAGGAGGCAGTCCGCACCGCGGGTGACTACCGCTTATCGCCGAGCGGCGATAAGCGCATCCTCGTTACGCACTATCCAATTGGGCCCAGTTTGCTCATCACCCCGTGGAACTTTCCGGCTGCGATGCCCACGCGAAAACTTGGCCCCGCTCTGGCCGCCGGATGCACAACCATTCTCAAACCCGCCACCGAAACCGCCCTCACCGCTTTAGCCATCGTTGACATCCTGGCGCGAGCAGGTGTGCCTGCCGGGGTTGTCAATGTGATCCTGCCGCTACCGGTGGGAGAAAACATCAATCGGATTTTGCATGACCCAAGAATCCGTAGTTTGTCCTTCACGGGCTCGACCGCGGTTGGCAGTTTGTTACTCCGGGAAGGTGCGGACCGAGTGCTTCGCTGTTCGATGGAACTCGGTGGCAACGCTCCGTTCCTGGTCCTGGCCGATGCCGATGTCGATGCTGCTGTCGCGGGAGCAATGGTTGCGAAAATGCGCAACGGCGGAGCCGCCTGCACTGCAGCGAATCGCTTCTTCGTCGCGCGCGAACGTGAGCCTGAGTTCACTGAGAAGTTCGCGGCTGCCATGGGCGAGCTGAGGATCGGACCCGGGGTACATCCTGAGACAGACCTAGGTGCACTCGTCTCGACGCACGCCCGCGATGAGGTCGCCGATCTTGTTTCTGACGCCGTAGAAGCCGGAGCAAGGTTGGTCGTTGGTGGCTCAACACCTGCGGGACCAGGCGCGTTTTATCCGGCTACGGTTTTGGCCGGAGTCGCCCAGGATGCAGCAATTCTGAAAAGCGAGATCTTCGGCCCTGTTGCCCCGATCGTGGCAGTTGACTCAGATCAAGACGCGATCGCTTTAGCCAATAGCACCAACTTCGGCCTGATCAGCTACGTCTATTCCGGCAATCTCGGCCGAGCGTTAAAGACGGCTGAACAGATTGAGTCAGGGATGGTGGCATTGAATCGCGGTGTGATCTCTGATCCCGCAGCGGCCTTCGGCGGAGTGAAGATGAGTGGGCTTGGCCGCGAGGGTGGCTTCGACGGAATCCATGAGTTTCTCGAAACCAAGTACATCGGCTTTGATCTCTAGTCCGTTTATCTGCCCTAGCCGCCCGCCGGTCTATCAGATCTCGCGCCATCATCTACTCCCAAGGGGTAGCTGCATCGCAAGAGCGCAGCGAGTGTCAGTGGCAGGAGAGAACACAACCAGATTGGTCACTCTGGCATCGCGCCGCTAACCCGTCGGCACCTACCCGCGGGCTCGCTCGACGTGCCCGGCATCACGTTTGCAACCACCTCTGCGCGGGCAGTCCTGACATATGTCAGACGTAGGAAACCAACCCAGTTCACCGGTCTATTATTGGAAACCCACCACTGCAC